>JAUXUZ010000363.1 GCA_030680655.1 Phycisphaerales bacterium | reverse complement strand
GTCGCACTCGACGACGAGCTCGAGGGCGACGCGGTCGACCTTGCTGCCGTTCCACTCAAAGCCCGTCACCGGCACGCTGCCGCGGCGGGTGCGCCGCTTGACGGTGATGCCGTGCTTGGCGGCGAGGTCGCTGGTCTTCTGGCTGAGGAAGCCGCTGGGGTCGGCGATGTTCGATCGCGGGCGTTTGGGCTCGCCGTAGGCGACGATGCTGCGCTGAAGGACGTTGCCGGCGGCGTCCTTCTCGGCGCTGAGGCGGACGCGCGCGGCGAGGGTCTTCTCGAGTCGGCTGACCTCGGCGGCCTTGTTTGACGACCAGTCAACGGCGGGCTCGATCGCGGCGAAGTAAACGATCAGCACCGCGATGAGCCAGACGCCCCAGCGCCCGGCGCGGGGGAGTTTGCGGAAACGGTCTGAGAGTGATGTGAACATGCTCACTGTCCGGCCCCCAGCGCCTTGCGGCGTTCGCTGATCCTGTCTCGCTCGTGCTCAAGGCGCTTCCGCGTTGCGGGGTCAAGGTCTGAGCGTGAGAGCTGCCCCTGGCGCTTGGCCCACTCGATCGTGGCGGGGCCCATCGAGAGCTTGGCGATCTGCGCGTCGGAGATGGGCGGGGGTGGCTCGGCCGCAGCGGTCGAGGGTGTTCCGGCGGCCGGCGTTGTGCCGGTGCGCGAAGAGCCCGTTCCCGTTGTTGTCGGTCGCGTGGTGCGATCGTTCCGCGGGCTTGGCTCGGTGCGGGCGCGGGCGGCGTCGCTGACCACCACCGGCTTGAGCTCGCTGACGGCCGCGAGCATCGGGTCGAGAACGTCGGCCTTAATGGTGAAGCGGACGGGGGAGGCGTCCTCGAGGGGGATGGTGGGGGTCGCTTCGCTGAAGATCTTGCCGCGCAGGCTCTTGCACCAGGCGTAGACGGCGTCGGCGTTCTCGGCGGTGCCGGTCAGGGTGATCGGCCTGCCCTGGTCGATCGTGAGCGTCTCAATCCGGACGCCCTCTGGCGCACCGCTGGTGAGCTCGGCCATGATGGCGGTCATCGGCCAGCGCTTTTCGCGGAGGGCCTTGTACCAGTCGTGCTGCTGGAGGGCCTCTGTGTAGTCGCCGGTTTCGGCACCGACGCGGCTTTGCAGGATCGCCAGCTTGATCGGCGCCGCCAGGATCCACGCGCCGAGCACGAGGGCGACGCAAGCGGCCGCGGCGATCGCGGCGGCTCTGGGCGTGGCGAGCCCGTCGCTGATGCGTGTGAGGATCGAGCGGCCGGCCGTGGGCGAGCGGTCGGTCATGGTCAGGAACGGCTGCTCGTCGGGCCGGGCTTCGAGCACGGCGGCGGCGGCACCCAGTGCCAGGGCGAACTCTGCAAGCCGGTCGTCTCCGGCAAGACCGAAGTGTGCCGACGGCCGCTTGGGGAGCCAGAGGCTCTTGCCGACAGCGACGGGGGGCCCAACGGAAACTTCGTTGCGGGCGTCTTCGATCGCCTCGTCGCGGACCTGGGCGAACGCCTGCGGGTCTGAGGCGTCGTCACGCAGCACGCGGACAAACAGGCGCGGGGACTCGCCCCTGCCGGCAACGACGATCGCGACCACGCCGGAAGCGGAATCCGCGAACGCGGCGACGCCCTCGGGCGCCTCACAGAGGCGGTGAAGAGCGGCCAGCGCCTGCACGGCGGGCACGGCGACGGTCTGAGGCGCGAACGCCCCCTCCGGCCCGATCCAACCGACGGCGTAGACAGCGTGCGCGTGCCCGGCGCGGAGCACACCCGCGGCGCGGCGATGCTCGGGGACGGTCGACGGGAGTTCGGCCTCGGCCACCAGCGCGAGCGAGCCGGCGATCTGCTCCGGCGTTCCGTCGAGCACCAGCTTGGGGGGCGCTGGCCTGAGGATCGAGGCCTCGGGCGGGATGACCTGCACGACGACGGCGGCCGAGCCGGCCTTGCTGCGTAGCGCTTCGAGCGCCTTGGGATCACCCGTGGCGATGGTGCCAGAGTCTGTGACGCGGAGGGCTCCGCCGGCGCTCCCTGAGCCGCCGGAAGCGGCGAGCACGTAGCGGTATTGGTTGCCGACCCTGTGCAGGGCCAACGCCGCGGATGCCTTCTTGCTCGGCAACGGTAGTGGAAGGGTTGAGCGGCTCATCTGACCACGATACTCCGGATCACGACAGGATCGGCTGAACGATCAACCACGGCGAAGATTTCAACTTCGATCCCGGTCTTCTCGTCCTTGCCGCGGACGGTCATCGTAAAGACGTTTGAACGGACGGTGAACACTTCGTAGAGCGCCGCGAGCGTCTGGGTGTTGATTCCCTGCGCCCCTTTGAGCTGCGCAAACGACTCGATCTCACCGGAGAACTGGTCGCGGACGGCCAGCAGCGCATCGCGCATATCGGGGGTGACCGACGCGAGGTAGTCAAGGGTCTGATCGTCGGTGGTGTTGAGGTTGAGCTTGCCGGGCGTGAGGATTGTCGGATCGCCCACTGTGCAGCGGTCGAGCAGGTCGCCGAGTTGCTGGTCAGTCAGGGGCTGTGCCCGCTGGCGGACGGCCCCACCGCCGCCTTGCTGCTGCTGCTGTTGCTGAAGCGTGGGCAGCGGTGTGATCAGGAACGTCGTGAGGCTGCCCGTGGTGTTCGCCTGCGCCCAGGTGGTGATGACACCCGCCTGCGTGTCGTCACACCCGACCGCCTGCGAAACGGCCGAGGCGTCGGCGGTGGTGAGGTCAACTTTGGGCTCGCCGATCGGCGAGAGTCCGCCGTCGATGCTCGCGGCGGTGACGTACTGCGACCAACCGGCGTTGAGCACGCCGTCTGCGTTGTCGGGCGGCCAGGAGAGGTCGCCGTCGTTCTCGTTGGGGTCGAGCACACCGTTGAGGTTCCAATCCTCACCCCTGACAAACTCGGGGAGCACGCCGCGGATCAGTTCGAGCTCACGCATATCGCGGATCGGGCCGTTGCGGGGCTTGTAGCTCGACAGCAGGCCGCCGTAAGACTCAAGCTCCGCCCCGCCGTCGCGGACGTCCTCGTCGGCGTCGATCCAGTCGAGGATGGCCGCGGCGACGTCTTCGGTCATGTCGGCCAGGAGCATCAAGTCGGCCTGAGTCATCCGGTTGATGTTGATCTTCGCGTGGGCGTCGGCCGGGCCGGGTGCTTCGCCCTGGATGTCCTGGTGGATGACCTTGAAGGTGATGCCACCGGTCAGGTCACCCTCTGAATCGGCCGCGAGGTTCGCCATGAACGAGGCGGCGCCGAGCGGCGATGCCTGCTTCTGCTCTGCCTGCAGCGTTGCGACGACCGTCTCAACGCCCGCGCGGGCTGCCCACTGGGCGCGAACACGCGCGAGCGCCTCACGCCCGGCGGTCGACTGGCGCGCTGCGGACATCTGCACGGCGGCCAGCGCGAGCGCAGCCATGGCGACGGCCCAAAGGACGATCGCGATGGCGAATCCTCGGCGCGAGCGGGATGTGCGGCGGTGATTCGTCATCGCGGACCACCACCTCC
>JAUXUZ010000356.1 GCA_030680655.1 Phycisphaerales bacterium | reverse complement strand
TTCCAGTGATCAAGCCCCATGGTCGATCCCCTTCCATGGTCAACGGATGTCGGAACCGTGCACAGAGACGGGCCTCAATTGGGCAGGTTAAAAACCTGCCCCACGATCTCTCTGCATAATCCTCTGGGAGCGGGAGGGTTGCGCACTTCTGCGCTCGCGAGAGTTATCGCTGGGTGAACGTTGCGCCGTCGAGAACGTCGAAGCCGACGATCGTTCCGAGGGGGAACTGGTCGGGCTTCTGCCGGGCGTCGGTGAGCTTGCAGACAACCGGCAGGCCGACGCCGTCAACCGCTGCGCTGCCGGCGCAGTTGACGGTGATCGTGTTGGCGGCGGCGTCGTGAGCGATGACGCTGCCCTGGATGCGGCGGGGCCGGCCCATGACCGGCTCGACGAAGCATCCACCCTTGGCGGTCTGATCGACGCGCCGGGCGCTGGCGCAGATCACACCGGCGATGCGCTTACCGACCTGGGCGGAGATGCTCCCCTCGGCGCGGAGGTGGATCTGGTACTGGCTCCCGGGCACGTGGAAGACAATCAAGGCCGGGCGGGTTGTCGTCGCGCTGGCGACGTCGTAGAGCAGGCCGCGGGCCGTGGATTCGTTGGTGGCGGTAGTCATATGGCAGTCGAGCGGCTGGGCCGACGCTCAGGGCTTGAGCTTGTCGGGGGCGATCGAGATCGGGGGCGACTGCAGCAGGCCGCCGGGTCCTACCAGCCTTGCGAGGGCCTGCCGGAACTGGTCTGGCTTGCCAGCGGTGACAAGTTCGCCCACACGGATGGTGACTTCCTGACCGGCCATGTTGGTGGCAGCGAGGGCAAGGATCGTGCTTGCCGTCCGCGCAGCCTGCACAGCGGAAGGGTCCGGATCGCCGTCCTTCCATTGTGCATCGACAGCAAGCAGCAACTGAGCCGCAAACGTCGCAACACCTTTCTGGGCTGCGGGGGTCAGCTTCTTCACCTCGATGACGTCCTGCTGGATCGGGGTGGCCACGCGCAGCAGGGGGGTGAGGTCGATCGGGTTGCCGCTCTTGATCGCCGCCAGGGCAGTGGCGCCGGCGGCCTCGGTGAGCCGCTCGACGGCGAGCGAGCGGTTGCCCTGGATGTCACGGGCCGCGACGAGGGCCTGGAGCGCACCATCGACCGGCTCGGGTGACTTGTCGGTGGTGGCGACTTCGCTCAGCGCCCGCATGGCGCGGGAGACTTCGTCGGGGCTGAGAGCGGGGTTGTTGCGGGCGGCTGTGAAGGCGGCACGGGCACCGACCGTGGCGGCGTAGCGCACCTGCGGGCGTGCGTCCTTGAGCGCGTCGATGACGATCTTGAGCGAGTTGCCGGTCGCTCCCTGGCCGGCGATCCGCAGAGCGTTGGCGGCGATGAGGTCGTTGTCCTTGTTGGCCGCGAGCTTGTCGATCCCTCCCGACTCGATCAGCGCGTTGGCGTACGCGACGCGGAAGGGGACGGAGATGCCGTCTTTCTCCAGCGGGGCCAACAGCACGTCGCGTGACTTCTTGATCTCGATCGTTCCGCCGCTCAGCCCGGCCTTGTGGGCATCGACCAGCGCCTTGATGGCCTGTCGGTCGTCGGCGCCGATGTCATTCCTTCTGACGAGCTCGTCTGGGAGCGACGACTGCGCGAGTGCGCCCGCGAACGGGAGCAAAGCGGCCGCGGCGAAGGCGAGCGTCCGGTGCGTGCGGGAAGAAGAAACGTACTTGGTGATCGCTGTGAGCATCGGTCGTTGCGTTCTTGCTGGGAGGGGTTTCTGATCGGTGGCCGACGCGGTTTACTTGTTCGGATCGGCTTCGCCGCCGGGGGTGCGGCCGCCCCGGCCGGGCCGGTTCATGCCGCCGCCCTTGGCCAGCAGCGCGGTCTGAACCTGCTCGGGGGTAGTGATCTTCCCGCTGTTGATGTCGTCGGTGATGCTGCCGATCGTCGACTTGACCATCGCCACCATCGGCGCCGGCAACGCCGGCATCTCGGCCCCGAGCGCGCCGCCGGCGAGCATCCACGTGCCGTCGCGCTTGACCAGCTGCCGATCGCCGTTGCTGCTGGATGCGGTTGCCTTGTCACCGTTCACCGTCACGGTGTAGTCGGCGCTGGTCATGTTCTTGACCGCGGCTTCTGCTTCCTCGAGTGCGCCCATCCCCCCGACCATCGCGCCCATCTGCCCCAGCGCCTCAACCGCCGAAACATTGAGCTTGTCGCGGCAGGCCTTGTCGAAGGCCGCGATCACGCTCTGGAGCTCGACGATCGAAGCGGCGGCGTCGCGTTGCTCGTCGCTGTCGTAGGCCGTCATGTCGCGGATCACCGTGGCCATGTCGCCGGCTCGGATTTTGTCGTGGATCCGGTCGAGTGTTTTCTTCACCGCCGCTGCGTCGGCGTCCGCGCCGGTTGCCGCGGGCGCGTTGCCGCCCGAGACGGGCTCGGGGGCCTTCACGCCCTGCTTGCTGGAGAGGCCCTCGATGATGCGGCTGGTCTCCGCCAGGCGCCCCTTGAGTTTCTCGTCGCTGATACCGTCGATCGACTCGCGGATCGCGCTGTAGATCTCACGGGCCTGGGTCAGGGTGTCGTCGGCGGTTTTGCGGGCCGAGTCCGCCGCGGCGGCGAACTCCGACGAGCCTGGCAGCGGCGGCTGGGCCGATGCGAGGAGCGTGAGCGTGCCGGCGATCTGGTCGTAGGCGCGGGCCTGGCTGACAAGCGCGTCGGCGTGGTTCTGATTCGCCGACACCGTCGACAGCTTGCCGGTATTGCCAGCCGCGACAGACTGCGGGTTGCCGCCGGCCTTGGCGGTCGCCTGCCTGGAAAGCTCGACGACCTTCTGCGCGCTCGCGACGGCCGTCTGGTGCGCCGGTTCGAGCGTGCCCGAGCGGAACGCTGCGAAGTCACCGAACGACTTTCGGAGGGCCAACGCAGCGGCCTCGGCCGCCGCCCCTGCGGTCTCCGCGAGCTTGCGCTCTTCGCCCAGGCGCGACTGTGCGCCGGTGATGTCGGTCAGGATCTGTGTGCCCTGCTGGTCGAGCGCCGCGGCCCTGGTGCGGGCGCGGGCGAGCTGCGACTGGGTGAGGCCCAGCCGCGTCGCAAGCTCCGACGCCTGCTGCTCGAGCGCATCGGCCTCGGCCAGGACAGCCGTCGAGCGTTTGAGGATCTCGAGGCCCTGGGTCGCCGTTGCACCCTGCATGCCGGAGGCGATCGAAGAGGCTTCCTGCCGCTTCGCAGAGGCCTGGGCGGCAACGGCCCGATTGCGGGTGGTGAGCTCGTCGGCAACGGCCTGAATGCCCGAGGCTTCGCGCCGAGCTTCTTCGGCGGACTTCTTGTTCGTCTCGAGGTTTGCCTGCAGAATCCCGATGAGCTCCATTGTCCCTGCGCCCGTATTGGCCTCGGCGATCGATTTTTGCAGCGTAAAGGTGTTGAGCCCGGCACGCAAGCCGGCCAGGTGCTCGTCGAGCCGTTGGTCGGCCTCAACCGCGGCCTTAGCGTCGAGCGATGCGATGCCGGCCTTCGCCCGCGCAGCGACGCTGAGCGCGGCCGCCTGCACCGCCTCTGGCCCGCTTGAAGCGAGGCTGGTCATCGAGTCGTGCAGTTCGCTCAGCTGCTTGCGCCGGTAGGCATCCGCGAGCGACGCGAACGTTCCCTCGGCGGTCAACGCGCCGACGGTCTGCTCGGCCTTGCGGATCTGCCTGACGGCCGCGGTGTCGCCGCCGCCGCATCCACCCGCGACAGCGAGCAGGACCGCGGCGGAGAGGCCCGCGAGTTTGGTGGTGCGTTGACGCGAAAGACGGGGGTTGCTCATACCGTACACCTTCCTGACGAACTGCCGGGTCGAGTTCCGGCTTGGTGGGGACTGTAGCAGATCTTCGATCAACGTTTGTCCTTGCGTGGCAAACGTTTAGGTCGTGTGGAGAACTCGGTCGGGGGGGCGCGGACGGGCGGGCGATCGAAGGGCTGTTTCGTAGCCAGCGATCAACGAACAACCGGTTCGGCGGGTACGCCGCCCGTGCTTCCGGTGCCGGCGGTTGGGGGTGGTGTGAACGGACGGAACGGCGTGTAGTCGAGGGAGTAATCGGGGCGGGGGCGATAGGCGGACTTGATCCAGTCAACGATTCCAGCGGCTCGCCGATCGTCCGGGCCAGTCAGCGGGGCCCGCCACACTTCCTTGCCCTCGCTGATTACCGAAGGGTGGCGAAACCGCGAGAGCTCCCTCGGCAGGGCGAGTTGCAGCAGCAGGCTCTGCTCGGGCTTGTTCCAGTCGATGAGCGGCTGCCCATCAGCGGTTCGGAAGTTGTTGAGTATGTAGTAGTTGGTGTACAGGGTGATGTCGGTGTGCGGCCGGTAGGTTGAAAGGACCAGCCGCCCGGCGTCGCGCCCGCCGTGGCACTGAGACGTCGCGCACCCGCCCATCAGCGTGACGCGTTGGACATCGTCACGGAAGCGGCGCATCGGCTCGGGCTGGTCTACCACGTGCACGGTCTCGTAGTAACTCCGGGCCCGGAGTCGGAACATGAGCCCAACGGTCTCCAGCGGGTCTTGACGGAGGATGGCGTCCTTACCTTCACGTGACGCCGGAACCAGCGGGCTGCTGGCGTACTCCTCGAGCATCCGAGCCGCCGCATCACGCGGGAAGATGACGCGGGGGCGGGCGGCGAGGTCCACCTCGAAGACCTTCATCAAGGCCACCTGCGCCTCGGTGAGGAAAGGGAACTCGCGCGGCGTGATGCGTTCGTCGCCGGGCGCTGCGGCGGGCTCGGGCCGATCGGCTTCGTCGCCGGCTGGAATCGCGGGTTTGACGAGCAGCTCGTATCGCGTGCGCAGATCGCCGGCGAGCCTGGTCGCGCCGAAGTGCTTCGGGTTCTTGGTGAGCAGCAACTCGGCCTCGGCGAGGGCGAGCTCAACCTGCTTGCGGTCGGCCAGCCAGCGGATCAGCGTGATGCGCTGGTCGATATCGGTCTCGGGCGTCGCGGTGCGCAGCTCGCGGTACCGCTCCAGCACCGGCGCCAGCGTCCGCACGTGGTCGATCCGATCGGCGGCGAACGTCACCGGCACTCCGGCGATCTCGATCACGCACACCTTGTCGTCCTGCTTGACCAGCAGGCCCTGGAACACCGACCCATCCTTGAGGTAGAGGATGATCTCCGGGTTCACGTCGACCCGGACGGGCCGTGCCGGCTCGGCCGGTGGTTCGGCCATCGCCGGTGCGGATGGGCCGGGCGGTACGGCCTGCGGCTGGGGCGTTGGCTGAACGAGCGCGAGCGAGAGCAGCGTGAGGGCAAGTACCATGGGGTATGGTACATGCGGGGCGCCGGGGAGCGTGGTTCCAAATTGCGGTGATTGCCGGGGCTGGAATCAGGCGGCCCGCGCCGCGGAGTTGGCACCCGCGGTGAGGTCGATCCGCCGCACCTTCGCGTGCTTTGTCAGGTCACCGTGAGGTGTGCCGTCGAGCGAGCAGAGGCACGGGGCGAAGCCGTCGTCGAGCCGGATGCGGACCGGGCCGCGCAGCTCGCTGGTGAAGTCGATCGTGAAGTTGCCGACGGTCACGAAGACCTTCGGGTGGATGCGCCCGTGAACGATGAGGTCAACGACAGTCCGCTCCCTGAGCGTTGCACGCAAGCGGGCGATCCGCTCTTAGAGCGGACGGATCTGTGCCTCCGTGGCGTCGACGCTGCGTTGAAGCGTGGCCATGCGCTCCACTGTCGAGGGCGCGTGCCGCCCCTTCACGGCCCGCAACTGGTCGAGGGGCTCCAGGTACTTTGCACGGCGGGCCTCAAGAATCGGCAGCAACGCCAGCGCTTCCTTGGCGACAGCGTCAAGCGCGGGGATCGAACCAAGGCGCAGGTCCGTGGCCACCCCCATCTCGCTGCCAAGGGAGTTGACCACGACCGCACCAGCAGCCGCGAGCGCGCCACCGGCGATGCCGCAGCCTGGACCGTTGAACGCGCGGCCGACAGTTACTCGGCAATTGACCAGCTCACGCTCGATGGTGAGGTCGCGCCCGACGCTCACCGTGACGTTGTTGAGGTACTTTGCAGAGCCGTCACGCCCGATCTCGAGGGTGCCCTTCTCCTTCGCGGCCATCCCGCCGCGGATCACCACGTCGTTTCCAGATTTGATCGTTGATGCTTCGATCAGGCCGTCGATGGTGACGTCGCCGCGGGCGATCACCTTGAAATGGTCTCGAACGCCCCCCTTGACCACGACCGAACCGGGGAACTCGATGTGCCCGACCGAGAAATCGATGTCGCCGGGGATCGTGATTGAGTTGGTGATGTGGAGGCCACCCTCTCCCCACTCCAGCACGCCCGGGCAACGGGCGATCAGGCTCCCGTCGTCGCAACGCTTCAGTGTGTCGTCAACCGAGAACGTCAGCGGGGGCGCTTCCTGGGGCGTCAGGGTGCTCCCGAAGACGTCGCGGCCGACGACCCCGCCCGCCGGAAAGATGATCGTGCCCACGTGTGCACCGACTTTGACAAAGTTGAACGTGGATCGCGTGTAGTGATCGATCGAGCCTGGCGACCGACTCTGCTTGACACCGTTCGCGGCATCGGCCAGCACACGCTGGATTTCCTCCGGGTCGTACCCCGGCTCGAAGGCGACGTACCCCGGCTTTCCGTGCTCAGGCGGCTTTCCCTTCGCGATCAGCAGGCGCGCGGCAGCGCCGGGGCAGGCGGCGATCGCCTTCGCGGCGGCAGTGACTAGTTCGTGGTTGTCGGGCGTCAGCTCGAGCTTGAGCTCATTGGCAAGGGCGACGATCGCGTTTCGGTCCAGCGGCGGGGCGCCCGCGGGAACGACAAGCTCGGCCTCCAACGCATCGTGCGAGACTTCGATCCGCGACTGGATGGGTTCGGGTTCATTGGCCATGGCCGCACGATCGACAGTGCATCTATCGGAGCGTTCGGGCCGTGGCTGCTCACCCACCTAGGGGTGATTCCGCAGTGGATCGGTTGCTGATCGGGTGTGCAGCCGCCGTACCGGCGGTGCTTCAGGCCGCAGACGCCACCGTGCGGGCGGCCCTCCGCGCCATCGTTTCGGTGATCCGCTGGTTCAACAGATCGGGCGTGAACGGCTTGACGAGATAGTTGCTGACGCCGGCCTTGATCGCCTCGATCACGCGTGACTTCTCGCTCTCGGACGCCACCATGATGACGGGCGTGTGCTTATCGGTCATGCGGAACGTGCGGACGAAGGCCAGGCCGTCCATCTTGGGCATGTTCGAATCGACCAGGATCAGGTCCGGCTGAAAGGCGATCGCCTTGCTCAGGCCGTCCTGGCCGTCGGCGGCTTCTTCAATCTCGGTTGGCCCGAGCTGAGCGAGCACGCCGCGCTGAATGCCCCGCATGGTCTTGCTGTCGTCGATGAGTAGAACTCGCATGGGTCGTCCTTGTACGTACGGGCAGCTTCACAATCAGGCAAGGCGCAGGGGCTTGGCGGCGGTCGCGGGTGCCGGCGACGCCGGCGTTGGCGTCGCGGGCAGGTAGAGGCGAGCAGCGCCGTCGCCGCGGGCCGCCAGCGGCAGGCCCGGCGTCTCCAGCGAGTCGGCCGCGCCCAGTGCGATCCAGCCGCCGGGGTTGAGCTGGTCGGCGAACATCGCGGCGACACGGGCCTTCATCGCTTCATCAAAGTAGATCAGCGCGTTGCGGCAGACGATCGCGTCCCACGTGCCGTAGCGCTTGGCCCCCAGCCGGTCTTTGAGGTTGTGGTGATCGAAGCTGACCAGCGACTGCACGAGCGGATCGGGCCGCCAGTACGGGCCGTCCTGCCGGAAATACCGCTCGCGCACAGCGGGATCGATCGCACGGACCGACTCGTCGGTGTAGCGCCCCTCTTGCGCCGCGGCGAGCGACTTGGCGCTCACATCGGTCCCGAGGATCTCGACGCGCCAGTCGGCCAGACGCTCGCCCAGGGCCTGGTGCACAATCACGGCGAGGGTGTAGGCCTCCTCGCCCGTGCTGCACGCGGCGGACCAGATCCGCAGCGAACGGTCGTGGCGCTTGGACTCGATCAACGCGGGGAGGGCGGTCTTGCGCAGAAAATCGAGCTGGGCCGGGTCGCGGAAGAACGAGGTGTGCCCGACCGTCACGCGGCTGAGCATCTCCTGAACTTCCTGCTCGCGCTGCGGCGCGATCGTCAGGTAGTGCACGTACTGGTCGAACGACTCAAGGCTGAGCTCGCTCACCCGGCGCGACAGCCGCGCCTCGAGGATCGACTTCTTGCTGTCGGGGAAGTGGACCCCCACGTGCGCGTAGATGATCGCGCGGAGGGCGTCGAACTGCTCCTGACGGAGCACGGTTTGGGCGCTGCTTTGGCTCATAACAGATCCGTCGGCCACGTCGAGAGGGAAGAACTCCCTCTGCATCGGCGACCCTGCGGCACGACTTCACGCCGAAGCGCTCGTGTAACCCCAACCGGACGTCCGGCGGACGACTTCGGCACACGGATAGTCAACAGAGAACGCGGCCGCGCACGGGGGGGCGGGGGGAGCGGGGGGGCGAATGAGGGGCCGAGGTTGTTGGTGTGTCGGCGCTGGCGCGCCCCCGATGGCCGGGAGCCGCGCACGCCCGCGCGAATCAGAAAATGCCCGGGAGAGGACTTGAACCTCCATGCCCTTGCGGGCGCTACCACCTCAAGGTAGTGCGTCTGCCAATTTCGCCACCCGGGCGGGGTTGCGGGAGGGAGGGTAGATCGGTTCCTGTCCGGAGTCGACCGGGGCTGAAACATCGCCAGCCAGCGACGCGCGGCCCTCGGGCACGGGGCCGGTCTCCTCCCCACCGGTTGCTAGCATCCAAGATGATGGAGGCCGCCTTAATGGGAAGCGCACAGACCGGGCTCGAAGTGATCGCAAACGGAGCACGGGAGGCCGGCGTCTTTGGCCCGGTCACCGTTTCGGCCGGCACGGTGACCTGCGCTGCCGCGGCCTCGGCCGACCCCGCCGAATACCGTGTAAGCGTTGAAGGCGAACGCGTGTGGATCAGCCTCGTCACGGCCGCACGCTATTTGAGCCAGTCGATCGAGCAGACCCTGGTGCACAGCGGCGACAAGGCGGGCGACCTCCTGCGCGACGAGCTGATCGACTTCGGCCTGCTCGCCTCGCACGAAGACCCTATGCCGATCGTCGAGCACTTCCGCTCGCAACCACCCGAGAAGCTCTACACCTTCCGCACGCCGCTGGCGCTGAAGCCAGGCGATCTGGCGACGGCGATGGCCCAGGAGGTGGCGCTCAAGTCGCTCCTGGCCTACCGCGCGACGTTCGATGAACTCGGCGGCATGAAGGGGGAGTAACCCGCCGCGCCGCCGGTGCCCGGCGACTACCCTGCACCCATGCGGATCGTCATGCTCGGTTGGGAGTTTCCGCCGTACATCTCCGGCGGGCTGGGAACAGCCTGCGAGGGGCTGACGCGCGCCCTCGACCAGCAGGGGCACCGCATCCTCTTCATCCTGCCGCGCTCGGTTGACCGCACCACCGCTTCGCACATCACGCTGCTGGCGCCCAGCGCCCCGGCGGCGGCGGCGCACGCCTCGATCGCCGCCGCGCCGACTGAGCGCACAACCGTCACCGGCGTTGACGCCGGGATCGGGCCAAGCGCCGTCGACGCGACGGCCTCGCCCCCCTTCTCGCACACGCGCCTGGTCGGTGTGCCCGCCAGCTTCGCCAGCCCCTACGGCGGCGGGGGCGCTGTCGGCCAGAGCCGCGCTGGCACGCAGCAGTTTGTGCGCATGCCCGACGGCTCGCCGATCCCCGCCGACCTCTCGGCCGAAGAAGTTGAAGCGCTCTGGATGACCGGGGCCCCCACCGCCGAGGCCGCAGACGCTCTGGACGCTGGCAATCGCGGGGGGGGCGGAGGAGGCGTCGGCACCACCGGCGCGGGCTCGATGTACCGCGGCGACCTCGTCGCTGAGGCCGAGCGCTACGCGCGCCTCGTCGTCGCACTCACCCGCGGCGAGCAGTTTGACGTTATTCACGCCCACGACTGGCTCACCTACCCCGCCGGCATCGCTCTCGCACGCGTCAGCGGCAAGCCGCTGGTGGTCCACATCCACTCCACCGAGTTTGACCGCGCCGGCGAGTCGGGCCTCAACCAGCGCGTCTACGACATCGAGCGCCGCGGCATGATGTCGGCCATCCGCGTCATCGCCGTCTCCGAGCTCACCCGCAGCATCTGCACCCGGCGCTACGGCATCCCCGCCGACAAGATCGACGTGGTCTACAACGGCATCAGCGACAGCCGCCTGCAGCCGGGCCCGGCCGACACCATCCGCAGCAAGGACAAGATCGTCCTCTTCCTGGGGCGCATCACGCTCCAGAAGGGGCCGGAGTACTTCATCGCCGCGGCCAAGCGCGTGCTCGAGAAGGTGCCCGATGCCAAGTTCATCATGGCCGGCGCGGGGGACATGGAAGTCCGCATGATCGAGCTCGCCGCCGAGCTGGGCATCGGCCACCGCGTCCTCTTCACCGGCTTCCTGCGGGGGGGCGACGTCGACCGCATCTACCGCATGGCCGACTGCTACGTCATGCCCAGCGTCAGCGAGCCCTTCGGCCTCGCCCCGCTTGAGGCCATGCGTGCCGACGTCCCGGTGATCATCTCCAAGCAGTCGGGCGTCAGCGAGGTGCTGACGCACGCACTGAAAGTCGACTTCTGGGACACCGACGAGATCGCCAACAAGATCGTCGCGGTGCTGAAGTACCCCCCACTCGGCCAGACCCTCCGCGAGCACGGGTCGTTCGAGCTCCGCAAGCTCACGTGGGAAGGGGCCGCCGAGGCGTGCGTGAAGAGCTATGCGCGGGCTCAGCAGGACCTCGGCGCACTCGTCGGCTGATGCCTTGGACCGCGGCAGCGGTCATATGAAATAGCCGGGGGTAAGGCGGTCCTCCGCCGCCACCCCCGGTAGGCCAACAACGAATCTCCCCTTCATCAGCCCCGCAGGGTGGAGGCCGAAGGCCGGATCGTTTGACGCCCGGAGAAGAAGAAGTCCAAGACAGTTTCTTTGATAACGCCGTGCTTTCGGGAGCGGAGCGCACGAAAGCCGGAAGTGAAGCAGCCTCTGCGCAGCAGACTTCAAACGCCTTTCAGCGTGGACGGTTCCGCCCCCCCGCCGCATGACGCACAAGAGCCCCCACGCGAGGCAGCACACCCAAGGCCTCGCCTTCTAGTAATACCCGGGCCGCCACGGAAGGGACTCGATCTTCGCGAGCTCTCCCGCCGCCAGGAGCTGCCACAGCCTGAGCACCTCCGCTCGGGAAACATCGTTCATGTGCCGCGGCTTCGGGTCAGGGTTCTCTAGCTCATCCCAGATGAGCCTCCCGCCTTCGTACGCGTCCAACACCCAGGAAGAGTCTTCGTGGACGAGCCAGCAGCTGGGGTGCTCGCCGTCCTCGACATCGAGCTCAGCCAGCGCCCGCTGCATCTGCTCCACCGTGGGGTTGTCGATCGATTCTCCCCAACGGAATTGCAAGCCCGTGGCCATGCAGAAGGGTACTGCTCAGGCGCTTCGTGGGCGCGTCACTTGACGTACCGGGCGAAGGCCAAGACTTCAAGGCATTTTCTTTGATAACGTGGGGGCGTGGACGGTACCGGTCGCATGACGCACAAGAGCCCCCACGTGAGGCAGCACAGGGGTGGTGGCCGAACGCTGCAGCTCCCCGGGTTGGGAACACGCCAGAGCGGGTCGAACTACGCTCTTCATCATGAACCGTCTTCATTCGATCGCGTTGTTTTGGATGATTCCGTTCGTCTCATCACTAGCGGCAGGCGCTTCGCTGGCGTTCGCAGCAGCTTCAGCGGGGACGCATTCAGTAGGGAGCAGCCCGTGGCTGACGGCAACGGCGGGCGCGATCGCCGCGTTTGGTTCGTTCTTTGGCTTTGTGGTGGCCTCGCATGGAGTCCGACCGGACCGCGCTGAGCGCCCGCCCATCCGTTCGACCGTCGTCGCCGCACTTTCGCTCTCAGCGATCGGAGGAGGCGGGCTCGTGATCGTCTCGTTGGCCTCGATCGTGAGTGCATCATCATCGTTCAGCGGTCAGTCCGCCGAATTCGCCAAACTGGCCAAGGACTTCGGACTACTCGCGGCAGGTGTCGGACAGTTCAGCCTGTGGTCGGTCTTCTTTCACTTCGGTCGTCCACGCGCCCTGACAAAGGTGCAAGCCGCCGGCTGATCGAGACGGGGGCGTAGCACTACTGGCCGGCTTCGGCCTGTAGTGTGCCTTGCCGCCTTCCTGCCTTCACGGGGGTGCGGGGGCGGAGCCCGGGGGGCTGCATCGCCTTTGCCTCCAGCCTTGATGCCTTTTTGGAACGAGCCTTCCAGGCTTGACGGTGCGCTCTCCGCCTCCACGCCTGAGCTCCTCGGGCTTGAAGGTGCGCTCTTCACTTTCAAGCCGGAACGGTTCACCCGAGGCGGAGCGCTGTTCTCTGTGACGATCCGGGAAGGTCTATCAGTGCGACGGGCGATAACGACGCGGTTGCGCGGGAGTTGGGGGCACGGGGGCCCCGTGCCTCGGGGCTTTTCTTCTTGATCCCTTGATCCCTCGATCCCTTGATCCCTCGATCCCTTTCTTCAGTCTTTGAACTCAAACGTCGGCCGCGCCAGCAGCGCCTGGGGGCGCACCGCCACCGAGTAGGCCAGCCCCGTCATCAGCCAGACCGTGAGCATGCTGCTACCGCCGTAGCTGACGAACGGCAGCGTGACGCCGACGATCGGCAGCACGCCCGCGACCATGCCGGTGTTGAGCAGCGCCTGCGCCGCCACCATGCTCGCAAAGCCCACGCAGATGAGCCGGCCGAACGGATCGCGCGTCAGCGCCGCGGTGGCGATGATCGCCGCCACCCAGGCCGCGATCGTTGCGAGCAGCGCGATCGTCCCCAGCAGCCCGAACCGGCAGGCCCAGACGGCCAGGATCATGTCGTTGTGCCGCTCGGGGAGCGAGGCGTAGTAGACCAGCGCACGCGTCTTGGCGTCGGTGTTGCCCGCCGTGCGCCCGGCGCCGATGAGGCTGATCGCCGTGACGCTCTGGTAGTTCACATCGTCGTTACGCGACTTGTCGCCGGTGAGCTGGCGGTAGAGCCCGACGATGCGCTCCTTCTGGTACGGCCGCAGCAGCGGATAGCTGGCGGGAACGGCGAGGGTGCCGGCGAGAACGATCAGCGCCAGGTGCTTGAAGCGCATCCCCGCGGTGACCAGCACCGCCAGCAGCGTGGGGATAAACAGCAGCACCGAGCCCAGGTCCGGCTGGAGCATGATCAGCGCGATGGGGATGAACGTGATCAGCGCGGGGCGGATGAGCCCCGTCAGCTCGCGGTGCTCGCGGCGGTAGCGCAGGTAGTCGGCCGTCACCATGATCCAGGCGATCTTGACCAGCTCCGTCGGCTGAAGGTCGATCGGGCCGAGGTCGATCCACGCCCGCACACCGTTGCGCGGGCGCACGATGCTGGCGGGGACAAACGGCAGCACCAGCACCAGCAGCAGGCCCAGCGACAGCGCGAAGATCGCCCAGGCGAAGAGCCGGATGCGCCGGTAGTCGGGCAGCGCCACCACCAGCGCCGCGACGATCCCCACGCACACGAAGATCGCCTGCTTGACGGCCCGCTCGGTGAGGCCCATCGGCCCGGGGCCCGCCGCCATGCCCGAACCGAGGTCGATGGCGTAGATGCCCGCCAGCGACAGCAGCACCGCCGCGACAAAGGCGAGCAGCGCCGGGTTGAACGGGCGCGAGCGGCGGCCGAACACGCTGTCGAAGAGTCCCGGTGCGCCGCGGCTGCGATGCGACATCGCCATCTAGAGGTACCCCTCCGCACGCAGTTGCCAGAGGACCTGGTTGCACAGCGGGCCCGCCACACGCCCGCCCGAGCCGCCGTACTCGACCATCACCGAGATCGCATACAGCGGCTCGCCACCCTCGCGCCCAACCAGCACCACAAACCACGCGTGGTCGAGGGAGACACGCTCGTCGCCGCTGCCGACGTACTTGCCCGAGTCGGCGGTGCCGCTCTTGCCCCACACGCGCACGCCCGGCAGGTTGAACGTGTTCTCGCGCATCGTCACACCGTCTGGCGCCACGAAGCTGATGTGGTGCCCCGTGCCGCGCTCCTCCGCCACCGCCCGCTCAAGCCCGCGCAGCGCCAGCGCAACCGCCTGCGGCTTGAAACCAAGGTCAATCCGCTGCTGCGCCGGCG
>JAUXUZ010000333.1 GCA_030680655.1 Phycisphaerales bacterium | reverse complement strand
GTCGCCAAGCGCGGCTGTTCCCGCGGGCGTCGATTCGCAGGCTCGGCCCGGGAGTACCTAACGCCATCCGCCTGCCCTCCCGTAAGGCTTCCGGCTGTAAGGCTCCCGCTAGGCGCGGCCTGGCACACGACATGCATGGGGGGGCCGACCCGGGGGAGGATGGGAGAAGATGATTCTAAAAGAGAGAGATATTTCAATCTTTCAATACCTCCCCTTCGCCCACGGGCGCGACCCGCGTGGGCGCGCGCGGGGATTAGATGAATGATTGAACTTTCTGGTTCAGGACAGCGCATACACCACCCTTGGCCTGGTTGCCGTTTCCTCGACCACCTGCTCGATCTGCCCTGTTTCCACGAGGTTGTCGATGACTTCTTGCCGCTCCCGCTGGGTCAGCCACTGCGTCTTGCGGCATAGTTCACTGCGGGAGATCTTTCCATCCGACTTGCGCACGATGCGGAGGACGCGCTTCTGCCTCGCATCGAACACGCCATCCGCGACCCATTCGTGAGCGATGTAGAGCATCCGCCGCGTCAGGTACACCGACAGTTCGCACGCCCAGCGGGCGGCGTTCGCGTCGATCACGGGCTTCTGGGCGTTGGCGGAGCACGCGTACACGAGCGCCAGGCGGCAGGCCTTCTCCTCGGCTCGGGCCCAGACCGACCGTCCGGCCTGATCGGGCTTGCCGAGCTCCGTGTCCACCGTCACCGCCAGCGCATCAAACAACCCCCCGGCCTCTGCCGTGGCCTCGATGATGAGGGGCTCGGGATGCTCGGCGGCGAGGTTGCCGCCGGGCTTGAACGATCCCCACCACGCGGCGGCTTGCTTGATCGCTTCGGGCACGGGTCGCGCCTTGACCCGCTGCCGCGCCGGCGTCGTGTTTGCCTCGAACACAAGCAGGCGTGCGATGAACCCGTCGCTGAGGCTGTCGGCGGTGAGCGATTCGTAGAAGTGCTCTGGCACGGTTGTGCCGTACACGCTCACGCACGGCTGATCGACGACTTTGTTCCGCTTCGAATCGGCGTAGGCCTTGCCGCGGAAGATGGTGTCGGCGCTCGAGTAGAGCTTCATGAGCGCCGTGAGGACGTTAAAGAGGTGCGGGGCTTTCTTGGGATCGCCGATGGTTCGCAGAAAGCGGCCGAACTCATCGATCTGGAACAGGATCGCGGGCTCGGTCTCGACGGCCGTGACAAGCCCAGCATCGGAGGCGAGATCCTCGTTCCCCTCATGCTCCACCATGTCGGCGGCGAAGAGAGCGTTCTTGTTCACCTTGCGCGCGTGGTCCTTGCCCGCGCCCGAGGGAGCCACGCCCACGCAGTAGAGGTTCGTGCGGTTGCCCCGCTCGTCTCGGACTTTGCGGCCCGCGAGCACGGCCTGCAGGCAGATTCCCGCCGCGAGCGCGAGCACCGGCTGCGGCCGTGTGGCGGTGGCGAGGTTGTACGCAGCGACCTGTTCGATCAGGCCGGGGACATGGAGCAGGTGCTCGGGGAACGGGCCGGGATCGGGTACGCGCTCGGACGGCCCGCGCTCCGCGTCGCTGCGCCGGCGGTCGGGGTTGAATCCCGAGAGGTCGACATCGCTGGCTTCAACCGGCCCGACATCACGAAGCCACCCGAACGGTTTGTCGTGCGGCTTGCTGGCGGCGTCCGTCACCTTGTGCCGCAGTTCCTTCTCCGACCACGGCGGATCGCACCGCGGGTTGTAGCGGTCCGCCAGCAGCCGGAACGCGGACTCCGCGTCCAGGCCGAAGCCATGCACCATCGCTGTCGCGGCCGCGTAGGTCTGGCTGTGGCCGCCCGAGCCTGAGATCGCTGGTGCGATGCGGTCGAGGTACTCCGCCGCGCGGCGCTCGATGTGAGGGTTTGGAAGCGCTGAGTAGCGATCGTTTCATAGAGGCGCTGCCTGGGAAACGACCGTTTCCTTGCGCCCGCGCCGCGTGAGAACAGCCTCGGCAAGCGCCACCACCGCCGCAGCCAGTTCCGCGTGGTCAACGGCCGCCGGTTCGCCTTCCAGCGGGTCGTAGGGCTCGCCGCTGGGGTGCGTCCCCGGGCCAACAACCGTCTGCGCTCCAGTGCTCCGCAGCTCGACGATCATCTTGCGCGTGACCGGGTCCTGATGCTTGCGCGTGACCGCTCCGTCGCAGACATACCACCAGTGTGAGACGGGCTTTCCTGGACGCCCGGACTTTGCGCCCGTTTCCGGCAGGAACTCGGGCGCGAGCGCCACCGCCTCCTCGCAGTCGAGATCGACGTCGACGAGCCACCCGCTGGGCTCGCCCAGCAGCAGACCGATGTTGCCGGTGCCGTTGAAGTGCTGCGGCAGGTCGGGCTCATCCAGGCGCAGGGTCTGCCAGCCCTTGAGCACGGGGATTTTCGACCCCGCGGGCACCGGAATGGGCGCATAGCCACGCGACCGGTACCACCGGGCGGCCTCGAGCAGGTTGTGCGCGTGCTCGGGTGTACTCATCAGAAGGGGATCTCGTCATCTGGGATGCCGTACACCGTTCCCGCGGGCTCGGCAACTGCGTCGGGAACAGCGTCGGGGTCATCGAGGCGCCCCGGGCGATCGCCAAGCCTGTGCGCAACCACACGTTCGAACTGATCGCCTGCCTTCTTCTCAACGGTGATCACCAAGGCAGGCGCAACCGCGCCGGCGCGGGCCAGTTCGACCGCTTCTTCTGTGCCGCCCGGCACCGGCTCGACGGATCTGGCACGCCACCACGCTTCCGCCTTGGTGCGGGCGTAACCGGTGTGGTCGAAGCAGACCCACTCACGGAAGAAGCGATTGAACCCGATGCGGTACTCAACGCGCATCGTCAGCGGCGCGGATGGGTCATGCCGCTTGTAATGCACGTGGTATGTGGTCTCGCTGACCTGATGCTCCTCGCGTGAGGTCTGGCCGCTGAGGATCCCCTCGGTGCTGGCCTTCGCCTCGTGCTGCTGCTTGTTGGGCTCGGGGAAGACGTGGCCACACTGCGGGCACGTTTGGTAGCCCGCGGCGATGAGGGCGTGGCACTCCGGGCACTCCTTCGCGGGTGCCTCGCCGTCGCCACGGTCTTCGGTGGCGAGCCGGATGGCGTCGACGGGGCCGTGACGCAGCACGTTGCCGCCGAAGTCCAGCACGAGGCAATCGGCCTTGCCGGGATGCAGCCGGAAGCCCCTGCCCACCATCTGGTAGTACAGACCCGGCGACATCGTCGGACGCACGAGCGCCACGCAGTCGATGTGCGGGGCATCGAAGCCGGTGGTGAGCACGTTGACGTTGCAGAGGTACTTGAGGTCGCCAGCGCGGAAGCGGTTCAGGATCGCACTGCGGACGCCGTCCGGGGTGTCGCCCGTGACGAAGCCGCACTCGACGCCGTGCTTGGCCTTGAGCACACCGACGATGTGCTGCCCGTGGCGGATGCCTGACGAGAAGATCAGCGTGGCGCTGCGGTCCTTGGTGTGCTGGGCGATCTCGGCGCACGCGCCCTCAACGAGCCCCTCCTTGTCCATGAGGTCCTCGACCTCGCTGGCGACGAACTCGCCGGCGCGGACGTGCAGGTCGTCGGTGCTGATCTTCTGCAGGCCCGCCTTGGTCTTGAGCGGCGACAAGAAGCCCTGCACGATGAGCTCGCGAACACCGACCTCGAAGCAGACGTGGTTGAGGATGTTCTCGGCGGCGCAGATCGAGCCGGACTTCATGCGGTACGGCGTCGCGGTCAGCCCGATGATGCGAACGTTCGGATTGACTACCTTGGCGTCGGCGATGAACTGCCGGTACATCCCGTCGTCCTCGGCGGGGACCATGTGCGCCTCGTCGACGATGATCAGGTCCACTGGGCCAAGATCGCACGCCTTCTTCCAGATGCTCTGGATGCCCGCGACCGTGACGGCGTAGCCGAGGTCTTTGCGTTTCAGGCCCGCCGAGTAGATGCCCATCGGCACATCGGCCGCGATGACGCGGAGCTTGTCAGCTGCCTGCTCGAGCAGTTCCTTAACGTGGGCCAGCAGCACAACTCGGCCGCCCCACTGGCCCACCGCGTCGCGGCAGATCGTCGCGATCACGGGCGTCTTGCCCCCGCCGGTCGGGATCACCACGCACGGGTTGTCCTCGCGGGTCCGCAGGTGCGCGTACACCGCGGCGATGGCTTCGGATTGGTAGGGCCTCAACTGCATCAGTCCAGTCCCTCCTCAAGAGCCCGCACACAGCGCGACCACGAGCCAATCTGCTCGTCCGTCTCCCAACACGGGTCCGGGCGTGCGGGGCGCGACGTTGACGATGACCAGCCGAACGTCGGCATCCGCTCGTACATGGCCTCCTCGCTCTGGCGGGACTTCCCGGTTGCGGGCTGATTCCACTGGTGCCGCTGCTCGGACATGTATGAGGCGTGGCACGATTCGCAGCAGAACCCTCGGCGGGGCTGAGTACTGCCGCAGGCTGGACAGGGGACGTTCATGCGGAGATCTCTGCGAGTTCCACGAGCACCTTGCCGCCCGGCGTCACCGGGCCGCGTTCAATGAACAGTCGATCGATCTGCGAGTCGTCGCGGTAGGCCCCACCCTTCGCCAGCGCGTCGAGCAGAGCCTTCTGCACGTTGTCCAGATCGCGGCGGCGGTGGTCGGGCGGGCAGACGGTGACACGCACTTGCAGTCGCCCGTTCATCCGCACCACCCGCATCCCCGCGAGGGCGGCGCACACGCGTGCGCGATAGCGCCGCCCCTCGCGGCTCAGCACGGTCCTTGAGCCCATCCGCCGCCAGATGTGGTTCACGCTGGGCGGGTACGGGAGCTCAAGGACGCGACCGGGTGGAGTTGATGGGGTTAGCGCTTCCAGGGCGGCGTGCTCCCCGGGCCAGCGCTAGCGGTTGGGCGTGGTGCCGGCGAGCCGCCCTTCTTGCCGTA
>JAUXUZ010000330.1 GCA_030680655.1 Phycisphaerales bacterium | reverse complement strand
TTCCCGTTTCGCCGTCTCCGACGGAGCAGACCATGTCAAGCATCCCACACGATCACCCAGGCCACGCCCACGACCACGCAGGTCACGACGAGTCGTACCTTGCGCCGAAGGCCACCTGGTTCGCGACCTTCAAGGACTGGGCAACGACGATCGACCACAAGAAGATCGGCGTCATGTACATGACGGCGATCCTCTTCATGTTCTTCCTCGGCGGCATGGCGGCGCTGCTGGTACGAATCGAGCTGTGGGAGCCCACCAAGACCCTCGTCGATGCGCAGGGCATCGCCCGCGTCGAGGGCCAGCTCTTCGCCAAGGCGGGTGCGGCCTCGATCAACGACGGCAACGAGGTCTACAACCGCGTCTTCACGCTCCACGGCCTCATCATGGTCTTCCTGGTGATCGTGCCGAGCATCCCCGCGTCGCTTGGCAACTTCCTGCTCCCGCTGATGCTCGGCGCCAAGGACGTCGCCTTCCCCAAGCTCAACCTGCTCTCGTGGTACATCTACCTGCTCGGCTCGGTGTTCGCCGTGATGGCCGCGGTGATGGGCGGTGTCGACACGGGCTGGACGTTCTACACGCCCTATTCAACCAGTACCGACGAAGGGCACGCGCGCGTCGTCTACATGATCCTCGCGGCGTTCATCCTCGGCTTCAGCTCGATCCTCACCGGCCTGAACTTCGTGGTCACGGTGCACAAGCTCCGCGCGCCGGGCATGGGCTGGTTCGACATGCCGCTGTTTGTGTGGGGCATCTACGGAACGGCGCTCATCCAGGTGCTGGCGACGCCGGTCATCGGCATCACGCTGCTGCTGCTGACGTTCGAGCGGCTCTTCCACGTCGGCATCTTCGACCCGCGGATGGGCGGCGACCCCGTCCTCTTCCAGCACTTCTTCTGGTTCTACAGCCACCCGGTCGTCTACGTGATGATCCTGCCGGGCATGGCGGTGATGAGCGACGTGATCGCGGTCTTCACCCGCAAGAAGGTGTTCGGCTACCGCGCCGTCGCGTTCAGCTCGCTGGCGATCGCCGGAATCTCGTTCATCGTGTGGGGGCACCACATGTTCACCAGCGAGGGTGAGCTGGCGGCGACCATCTTCAGCGCGCTCACCTTCCTGGTCGCGCTCCCCTCGGCCGTCAAAGTGTTCAACTGGACCGTCACGCTCTACAAGGGCAGCATCGACTTGAAGGTGCCGATGCTCTACGCGCTCGGGTTCCTCTTCATCTTCAGTATCGGCGGGCTCACGGGCATCTACCTCGGCGCGCTGAGCACCGACATCCACCTCCACGACACCTACTTCGTCGTCGCCCACTTCCACTACGTGATGATGGGCTCGGCGATCATCATGTTCATCGCGGGCATCCATATGTGGTGGCCCAAG
>JAUXUZ010000317.1 GCA_030680655.1 Phycisphaerales bacterium | reverse complement strand
CTCACGCTCACCATCACGTCGATCAACCCCGGCCCCATCACCGGCACGCTGCGTCTGCTGCAGGAGGGGCAGGAGGTCCCGCTCCCGCCCGACGTCTCTACGCTCA
This sequence comes from Phycisphaerales bacterium, assembly GCA_030680655.1. Lineage (GTDB taxonomy): Bacteria > Planctomycetota > Phycisphaerae > Phycisphaerales > UBA1924 > JAJTGZ01. Next base: position 8,566 of record JAUXUZ010000317.1, on the reverse strand, counting down.
CACTCCAGAGCGGACGCAACATTCTTACGCTGCGTGTGCCGCTCTCGCCCGGCCCGCTGCACCGCTTCGAGGCGGTCTTCGAACCCTCCGCAACCATCACGGGTGAACGCCCGTCCGATACCGCCAGCGCAAACAACCGCGCGATCGCCTTCACCACCAGCCCCGGCGCGGGGCGCATTCTCATCGTTGATGGCACGGCCAACTCAGCCGCCGCGACGCTGACGGGCACGCTCACCGCCGCGGGCCTCTCGGTTGCCACGCTCACCCCCAGCGCGCTCGACAGCGCCTCCGACTTGCTCTCACTGCAGGCCTTTGACCTGGTGGTGCTGGTCGATGTCCCCGCCGAAGCGCTCTCGGCAGCTTCGCAGCAGAGCCTGGCGCGGTACGTCACCGACACCGGTGGCGGCCTGCTGATGGTCGGCGGCCCACCACCCACGGCCAACTCCTTCGGCGCCGGCGGCTGGAAGGGCACACCGATCGAGCCGCTCCTGCCCGTCACGCTCGACCTGCCCGACCGTCTGGTGATGCCCTCAACGGCTGTGGTCATCATCCTCGATTCTTCCGGCTCGATGGCACGCGGCGTGATGGGCTCATCGGCGAGCCAGCAGCAGATCGCCAACCACGGCGCCGCGGCCGCGCTGGGCGCACTGGACAAGCAGGACCTGGTCGGCGTCATCGAGTTCAACTCCACTGCCTCGTGGGTTGTGCCGCTGCGCCCCAACGACCAGCCGCAGAAGACCGGCGAGGCGATCATGGGGATCTCCGCCAACGGCGGCACAAACCTCCCTCCCGCGCTGGCTCTCGCTTACAGCGCGCTGCAGCCGGCGCGTGCGGCGGTCAAGCACATCATCGTCCTCTCCGATGGGCGCTCGCAGGGTCGCGGCCGCCTGGCCGCGCTGGCCAAGCAGTGCAAGGAGGCCCCCGGCGGGCCGATCAAGATCAGCTGCATCGCCGTCGGTGACGACGCCGACACCGAGGGGATGGAGCAGCTCGCCCGCAACGCCGGCGGCGAGTACTTCCGCGTGATCGATGCCAACATCCTCCCGCGGATCTTCGTCAAGGCGGTGCGCGTCGTGCGCACACCGCTGGTGCGCGAAGAGCCGTTCACGCCCGTGCCGGGGCCGCACAGCGCCTCATCGCCCGCGACCGCCGGCATCGGCGAACTCCCGCCGCTGGGGGGGCTGATCCTCACCCAGCCGCGTCTTGATGCGCAGAAGAAGAACATCGAGGGTGTGAGCTACGCGCTGCTGACACCGCAGGGTGAGCCCGTGCTTGCCCACTGGCGTGCGGGGCTCGGGCAAGTCGGCGCGTTCACCTCGTCACCACCGGGGAGTGGCTGGGCGGGCGCGTGGGGGAGTGCGGCCGCGGACTCGTCCGCCGCGCAGGCGATGTGGGTGCAGTTGGCGCGGTCGCTGGCGAGAGGGCGGGCAGGTGGAAGTGGGGGGGAAGCCGAGCCGGACCTGGCGGTGCGCTTTGAGGGGGGAGGGGGTGTGCTGCGCATCCGCGTTGATGTCCCCGGGGCCGAGAGCAACGCCCCCCCGCCGAAGATCACCGTTTATTCCCCCGATGGCACGCGACGTGAGGTCGCGGCGACGCTCACTGCGCCGGGCGTCTATGAGGCGTCGGCCCCGGCGGGCGAGGGCGGCGATGAGGGGCTCACGATCGTGACGGTCGCCCCCACAACCCCGGGCGCTGCGCCGGTGATCGGCGGCGCGGTGCGCCGCAGCGCAGCGGCGGACGAGTTCCGCGTCGGCGGCGGCTCGGACGCCGGGACCGAGCTGCTCACGCGGATCGCGCGAGAGACGGGTGGGCGCGTGCTGAGCCTTGATGACCTGCGCACCATGACGGCCTCGCAGCTCTTTGTGCGTGACAAGGTTGAGCCGCGCGAGTCGCGCGCGCCCTTGTGGCCGTTGCTGCTGTGGGCAGCGGCGGGCGTGCTGATGCTCGACATCGCGACGAGAAGAGTGGCTTGGGACCGGTGGGGCCGTGTGGACGGGAGCGAAGCGGACGGGAACCGGAAGTCAAGCAGTGCGGTCCGTAGAACCGCACCCATTTCCACAGCCGCGTCCCCCCGTCCCGAGTCCGACTCCCCCCTCGCCGCCGCCAAGCGCCGCGCCCGCAAACAGACCGATGGCATGTGACGTCACGCCCGCCGCGGTCGACCGCGCTCACTTGGCAACGTCGAAGTACTCATCGCGCGTAAGGTCGAGCCGCTGGCGCACGCCCGTGAAGTTCTCTTGCGTTGGCTTCGCATCCATCAACGTATCGATCACCCGGCTGCGCCGGTACAGGATCATCGTGCTCCCCACATCCGGGCTGACACGGTTCAGCGCCACGTCCGAAGCCTCGTCCGTGACCGACGGCACGAACGTCAGCGCCACGTGCTTCAAGCCCAATTCGCGCCCGAGGGCTTCGAGCACTCGCTCGCGCGCGGCCGCGGTGTAGCCGCTCGGGTCGGCGTAGATGAAGTACACCTTCAGCCGGTCTTTTCTCGCTGCGCTCTCCCGCTCTAGGAACGCCAGCCACGCCTTGATGTCAGTCCAGTCCGCGCCCCTCGCGACGAAGTAGAGCACGCCGTGGTACCAGCCGTACTTGCAGACCGGGCACACGCTCGTACCCTTGTCAGGCCCCCACGCGTGCCGCGGCGTGAACGACACCACATCCTCGCCGATCTTCGGCCCGGACCAGCGTGCCGGCGGCTTTGCGCCCGGGTGCCCCGGGATGTTCCGCCCCAGGATGATGTCACGCTCGCCCACCTTGAGTTCGCCGATCGTCACCAGTCGGAGCACGCCGCTCCCACAGCGGTTCTCCAGCTTGCGACGCTCGAGCGTGGTCAGCAGTGGATCGTCGTCGAACACAAAGTCGTCGATGTAGTAGGTGGCAACTCCTGGCTCCTGGATCGTCGCGTGGACATGGTCGGGCGCATCCCGCGTCGGGTACGTCCCCGGGCGAACCGTGAGGATCTCGTACCGCCCGTCGGCCCCCGTCTTCACCCACCCGCGGATGGCGCCGTGCGTCTGCCCCAGTTCATTGGGCGGCATGCTCCGCGGCTGCGAGGGGTCGTGGATGTACCGCCCCTGCGTGTTGGTGTGGTAGTAGTAGAGCACGACACCCGGCGCCGGCGTGCGCCCGTCGGGCTGGTAGATCGTGCCCGTGAGCTTGATCCGCTGCCCCGCTTGAGTCCACCCCGGGCTGGTGTCGCGCCACGACAGTTCCGACGGCACGCCTTGCCATCCGTCCGGCCCGTCGATCCCGCCGCCGACCACCGCTTGCGCAGGAGTCGGTTGAGCTGTCGCCGGCCCGCGCGCATCGCAGCCGCCGAGCACCGCGGCACAAACCGCGCACGCGAGTACCATCATCAGCTCGCCCCAGGCCAAGCGCACTTGCCGCTTCGTTGCCGTCAAGGTGAGAATGACCATGCTCAACGTTATGGGCGCGTGCCGACGAAGGCGGGCCCCTTGCTCTGACCTACTTCAAGAATGAGCCTTGAGGCACCGCCAACCGAGACATCCGCAGCCCCTCTCCCCCCTCCCCCGCCTTCCTCAGCGACCTCTGTGTGCTCGGTGGTATACCCGGCTCACTCCCATTCGATCGTCGCCGGCGGCTTACTGGAGATGTCGTACACCACCCTGTTGACGCCGCGCACCTCGTTGATGATGCGGTTGCTGATGCGGGCCAGCACGTCGTACGGCAGCCGCGCCCAGTCGGCCGTCATGAAGTCCTCGCTCGTCACCGCGCGGATCGCCACGCACGAGTCGTACGTCCGCCCGTCCCCCATCACGCCCACGCTCTTGACCGGCAGCAGCACCGCGAAGACCTGGCTCGTGTGCGGCGACTTGTACAAGTCGGCGGAGACAATTTCTTCAAGCAGGATCGTGTCGCACTCGCGCAGCACATCCAGCTTCTCCTTCGTCACCTCCCCAAGGCACCGCACCGCCAGCCCCGGCCCGGGGAACGGGTGCCGCCACACCAGCTTCTCCGGCAGGCCCAGCACCTCGCCAAGCCGGCGAGCCTCATCCTTGAACAGCTCGCGAAGCGGCTCGATCAGCTTGAACTCAAGGTCGGGCGGTAGCCCGCCCACGTTGTGGTGCAGCTTGATCCCCGCCGCCGTGCCCCCTGTGCTGTGCCCACTCTCGATTACATCCGGGTAGAGCGTCCCCTGCGCCAGGAACTTGACGGCCTGGCCCTTGTCCTTGACGACCTTCGCCGCCTCTTCGCTGAAGACATCGATGAACCGGTGCCCGATGAGCCTGCGTTTCTCCTGCGGCTCGGTGATGCCGGCGAGGTCGCCGAGGAACTCGGCGGATGCGTCCACCACCCGCAGATCGATGTGGAAGTGATCGCGGAACATTGTCTCCACGCTCTGCCGCTCGTTCTTGCGCAGCAGCCCGTTGTCAACGAACACGCACGTCAGCCGGTCGCCGATCGCCCGGTGCAGCAGCGCCGCCACCACCGACGAATCCACACCGCCCGACAGACCGCAGATCACGCGCCCGTCACCAACTTTCGCACGCACCGTCGCCGTCGCCTCCTCAAGATAGTCGGCCATGCGCCACTCACCCTTGCAGTGGCACACCTCGTAGAGGAAGTTCTCGATGATCTCAGCACCCTGCGGCGTGTGCGTCACCTCTGGATGGAACTGCACGCCGAAGAACCTCACCCCCTCGGCTTCGTACGACATCGCCGCCAGCGGGCACGTCGAGGTGCTCGCCAGCACCTTCACACCCGCCGCCACAGCCGCTGGCGCGCCCTCCAAGGCCACCTGGTCACCGTGGCTCATCCAGACGGTTGTCTTCGCTGGCAGGCTCTTGAAGATGCCCGCGTGGGGCAGGTTTCCAACCTGCTGGCCAGAGTGGGGCAGGTCTCCAACCTGCTGGCCAGAGTGGGGCAGGTCTCCAACCTGCTTCGCGTGGGGCAGGTTTCCAACCTGCCGCCCCTTCCCTCCATTTTTACAGATCTCAATCTCCGCCCGCCCAAACTCCCGGTGCCCGGCGTTGATGACCTTCATCCCCAGCATCTGCCCCACCAATTGCATGCCGTAGCAGACCCCCAGCACCGGCACGCCCAGCGCCAGCACACCCTTGTCGCAGACCGGCGCCCCCTTCTCGTAGACGCTCATCGGCCCCCCAGAGAGGATGATTCCCGCGGGGTTGAACGCCTTGATCTCCTCCAGCGAGAGGTCAGGCCGCACCAGCAACGAGAACACACCGGCCTCCCGCACCCGCCGCGCAATCAGCTGGGCCGTCTGCCCGCCAAAGTCGAGCACCAGCACCGTCTCACGCGCGGTCAAGGGGGCGGCGGCCGGGTGGACGGTGGGAGCGGTGTTCATGTGCGGTCAGCCCTCGCGGAGGAATCGCGATGCTAGCCGCCAAGCCGCCAACTGGCGTCTGGAGGCAAATCGCCCGGTCGGACATGCCGCTTGGTCGCACGGGAGAGCCGCCCTTCGACCAACTCCCGGCTCCTTTGATCACCACGGCGGGTGCCGCACGAATTGCCCAGAACCCCAAACCGGTATCCACATGAACACCGAATGAACAATTCTTAATCGTTTCCTAGCATTCTGTCCTCTGTGATGCACAGTGTGATGGTCAGGCAGGGCGTTCGCCTTGCCGCGGCAGCTATGCGTGTGTCAACGTGTGTGTCACCAGTGCTCCCCCGGTGCATAGCGGGTGAGCCAAAACGAGAGGACTGAGAGATGAAGACGATGCTTGTTTCGTGCGCGGCGATCGCCGTGCTGGCTGGTTCCGCGTTGACCAGCGCGCAAACGCTGTACGCAACCGGGTGGGAGGCCGCACCGGCCAGTCCGGGGTGGAACACCGGCAACGTCGCGCCTCAGAATGCGTGGACGAACTTCAACAACGCAGGCGGTCATCAGGTTGTCAACAGTGGCGCAACGATCGCGGGCACGGTCGTCACCGCTGCGGCTGGGAGTCGCTTCCACGCCTCGGTTCCCTCAACGAGCGCAACGACTGTTTTCGGCCGCTGGTCGTGGGTAGATCTGACCGCCGCCTGGGCTGGTCGGACAGCCGGCAATGACTTCGTGATCGTATCGATGGACATGTTCCTGCCCACCGGATCGACCGCTGCTTGCCTTCATGGCGTTGAGGGTTACGGCGACTCGGGTGGTGGCGCGGGTACGCTCTTCCTCGGCGGCTTTGTCGTCAACCCCAACAATGCTGGGCTCTACATAGAAGCGGCCGGCGGCGTCTTGACCCAGATGGGCACGGTGCCTCGCAATACGTGGTTCCGCGTTGACCTCGCTTACCACAGCGCTACCGGCGAGATGGGTCTGGCCCTCAACGGCACGTACCTTGGCTTTGGTCAAGGCGCGGCTGCGACGGTCAGCGTCAGCGACTGGGATCTGTTCAATCGGAACTCGGTCACCGGCACATTGCCCGGTGCCGGCAGCAACATGGCCACGGACAACTACTCGGTTGTTGCCGTCCCCACCCCAGGCGCGGCCGCACTGCTCGGCCTCGGCGGGCTCGTCGCCGGCCGTCGCCGTCGCAACTGATCCGCAAACCGGCCCCCTTTTCCTTTCTGCGAAAGGGTGACCGCCGATCCGTGTTCTCGCAATACTCAACCCCGCGGCAAGTCGCTGCGGGGTTGTCATTTGAGGCAATCGGTAGGGGGGCGCCACCGCGCCCCTCACTCGCATGCACAGCGTCGCCCCAATCGTAACCCCTGTTTGCTGGCACCGCACGAGATTTCCCGTATACTGAACCCATGGACCTTCCCCCTTCTGCCCCTGCATCCGCCGCTGACAACCTCGACCGCCGCCTGCTCCTGGGCGCAGCTGGCCTGGCCGGCATCGCCGCCCTCGCCGCGGGCCGCGCGACCGCCGGCCCCCTCAACCCACCCGCCGGCGCAGTCGTCTCCTCCGGCAAGACGCTCACCGAGGTCGAGCCGCGCACCGCCGTGAGCGATGTCAACACGCCCGGCACGGCCACGTGCATCTTCCGCATCTCGCAGGCGGGCTCGTACTACCTCACCGGAAACGTCCAGGGGGTGGCCGGAAAGAACGGCATCGAAATCACCGCCAGCGGCGTCACACTCGACCTCAACGGCTTCCAGGTGAACGGGGTCGCCGCCAGTTCGCTGGTGGGCATCCTCATCTCCGCGTTCCGCGGCCGGACCATCACCATCAAGAACGGCGCCATCCGCAACTGGGGTGGGCACGGGCTTGAGTCGCCTAACCCCTCGGGCCACCCCGCCAGCGGCAACGCGTACATCCACCTTCAGTCGTCGCTCAACGGCGGCAACGGGTTCACTACGCAGGGCGGTTCGGTCTTCGACCGCTGCACCGCCGTTGAGAACGGCGTTGACGGCTACTGGGCCAGCGGCAGCGGCTCGTTCATCGGCTGCACGGCCTACATCAACACCGCTCGCGGCTTCAACATCAACGGCGACTGCTCGCTGACTGGCTGCTGCGCCACCGCCAACGGCGCTGCGGGCTTCTACAGCGGGCTCGGTTCAACCTTCGGCGATTGCACGAGCGAGCAGAACGCCATCGGCTTCGAGACCACCGCGTGCACGCTGCGCTCCTGCAACGCCTACCTCAACGACTCGCACGGCTTCATCCTCACCAACGGTGTGCTCAGCCAGAGCGTCGCGATGAACAACAGCGGTGACGGTGTGCGGGCCGGCTCGGAGTCGCGCATCGCCGACTGCTCCATTTCCGACAACGACAACGACGGGCTGTGGGTCTCCAACAACTGCCTTGTCACCGGCAACGTCTCGCACAACAACGGCGTCGCGGCCGTCGGCTCACCCGCCAACATCCGTCTCGCCGGCTCCGACAACCGCGTGGAGGGGAACAACTGCACCGACGCCCCCGTCGGCATCGTCGCCGGTGCCGCGGGCAACGTCCTCTTCAGCAACACCTGCTCGGGCAACACCACCAACTGGAGCCTCGTCGCCAACAACGTTCACGGCCCCATCATCGACCGCACCGCCCCCGCCTCGGCAGCGGTGAGCGGCAACTCTGCCCTCGACTCCAGCGGTTCAACCCACCCGCGGGCCAACTTCTCGTTCTGATAGGCTGACCGAAGGCGGCGATGAACGTCGCCGCGTATTGCCGCGAGCAACGGTTGCGGTTGTGGCATGATCTGAAGATGAGCCCTTCTATCGGTTGCGCCCTCGCTCCTTTCGGCCTTGAGCGGCCGTCAGCGCCGGCCATGACCGCGTTGATCGCCACCCGCGGCTCAACCTCGGTGAGCGTCTTGCCCGTCGAGGCCACCACCCCCGCCGGCGGGTTCAGCGGCCCGGCCTTGGCCAAAGCCGCGATCGCACCGATCCCGGCCACCCCCAGCAACGCACGCCGTTCAATCTCATTCATCCACCCAATATACACACAAACGCCCGCTAAGCCACCTTTCCCCCGCCTCTCCCCGCCGCTCCCCACCTCTCCCCGCCTCTCCCGCTCCCCAACTGACCCGTGCGATAGGGAGCGAACCCGCAAGACAGCCGCAAGACAAACAGAACGCCCACGGCGTTTCCCTCCCGACGCGCCTCAGCGACAGGTGAGGGTTCATCTCGCCTCCCCTCCCCAACACCCGGCCCCAAC
>JAUXUZ010000316.1 GCA_030680655.1 Phycisphaerales bacterium | reverse complement strand
GTTGGGGCGCGGTGGGATGTCGGAGCAAACACGAAGTAGGAAGACACCCTCATGCGCCGCCGCAGAGCCGGCGGCAGTTTCTCTCGCAGAGCCGGGAGATTGTGGGAGCAGACATGATCTACGACATCTCGCCGGTGATCTCGACGCGGATGAACGTGTGGCCGGGTGACACGCCGGTGTCGCGTGAGGTGGTGTGCGACATGGCGGGCGGGGCCAACATCACGCTCTCGGCGGTGCGGTCAACGCTGCACCTTGGGGCGCACGCGGATGGGCCGAACCACTACAGCCATCCGGCGGCGGGGGTGGGGGAGCGGTCGCTGGCGTACTTCCTCGGGCCGTGCCAGGTGGTGGATGCGCCGGTGAAGCGGGGGACGCGCGTGCGGGTTGACGACCTTGTGCTGCCAAAGGGCATCGAGGCGCCGCGGGTGCTGATCCGGACGGGGACGTTCCCTGACTTTGAGGCGTGGAACGCGGACTTTGCGGGGTTGTCGCCGGAGCTTGTCGAGTTTCTTGCGGGTGCGAACGTGAGCGCGGGGGACCCGTCGGTGGCGGCGAGCGGCGTGGTGACGGTGGGAGTGGACACGCCGAGTGTGGACCTGCAGGAATCGAAGGACCTGCCTGCGCACAAGGCGATCGCGCGGCGGGATATGCAGATCCTGGAGGGGCTGGCGCTCAAGGGGGTGCCGGCGGGGGTGTATGAGTTGATCGCCTTGCCGCTGAAAGTGGTCGGGTGGGACGCGAGCCCGGTTCGGGCGTTGCTGCGAACGCCGAGGTAAACCCTCAAAGCGAGGCGATAGCTTTGATCTCGAACGCGATGGGTGCGTTGCCAGCCTGCGGGAGGGCGCTGATGCCAAGAGTGGTGCGGCAAGGCTGCATCGGGCCGGGAGGGAAGAACTCGGCGTAGATGCGGTTGTAGATGGCGAAGTCACGCTGCATGTCGGTGAGGAAGCAGGTCAGGTCGACGAGCTTCTCCCAGGATGAGCCGTTCTCTTCGAGGATGTAGCGGAGGTTCTGCATGACGGCGCGGACCTGGGCCTCCATGTCGTAGCCGGTCATCGCACCGGAGGTGTCACGGGCTACACCGGGGATGTCCTTGCTGCCGCGCTGGCGCGGGCCGACGCCGGAGATGAAGAGGAGGCCGCCGGCGCGGCGAATGTAGGGGTAGGCGCCGACGGGTTCGGGGGCTTTGGTGTTCATGAGCCTTCTCGAAGAGGTTGAAACACGGAGCACACGGAGATCACGGAGGAATGCAGAAGAAGGGGAAGCAGAGGATGATGCGTCAGAGAACTCGGCGGTGAATGCCGTCGGTCATGACCTGGGACAGAAAGTTGAGGATGAGTCCAGTTCGGTGCTCGGAAAGCCGGAGGTAGGTAAGCAGTTGGGCTTCGTGGATCGGAAGAACTTTCTCGATGCACTTCAGTTCGACGATGACTCGACCGTTTAGCGCATATCGATCCTGAAACCGCACTCCAGACGAATGCCGTTACAGATTACGGGCAACTCGAGCTGATGTTGAACATTTAATCCCAGTTTCGCCAGTTCATGAGCCAGACAGACCTCATAAACAGACTCCAGTAGCCCGGGACCAAGCGCCCTGTGAACCTTGATAGCTGATCCGATCACAGCCTCGGTAATGTCTTCATCCAGCAAAGCCATCGTCTGCCTTCTCCTCCCTTCTCCTCCCTTCTCCTGCATCTCTGCCTTACTCCATGATCTCCGTGTGCTCCGTGTTTCATATTCCGATGCAGACGTTCTTCGGCTCGGTGAAGAACTTGAGCGCATCCTGCCCGCCCTCGCGGCCG
>JAUXUZ010000312.1 GCA_030680655.1 Phycisphaerales bacterium | reverse complement strand
GACTTGCGCTCGACGTAGCAGAGCTCCTCGATCGGGCGCAGCTCATCGCAGTACGCCTCGACATCCGCCATCAGCTTCTCGCGGTCGGCAACCGAAAAGGTGGGAGAGAGCATGTTCGCGGGGAGCGTCGAAGTGCCGTTGGAGTGGGTCTTCGAAGAAGCGGGGGATGCGGCTGTGGACATGGGGTATTCCCTTGATGCAATGGAGTGGAGCTGAGACAGGATGGTACACCAGTGGGCCTTAAGGGTGGCGTAGATGCGGGAAGTCGATACGCAGCGCGATACAGTCGCGGCATGACCGATTCGGACGGGACAGACGCTGGTTTGCGGAGCCCTGTGATTGGCAGCGGCGGTATGGGGCCTGGAAGTCGGGGACTTTGGGCGGTCTACCTGGGCGTTTCATGGACCTGGTGTATCGGCATGTTCCTGCCTGCGCTGCTGTGGCGAGACTACGGCGTGTGGTCGTTTGCGGCTTTCGCACTGCCCAACATAGTCGGCGCTGCCGCGATGGGACTGGTGATGCGGTCACCGCGCGCCAGCAGCGTGTTTCTCGAGCGGCATCGGTGGGCCTGCTTCGCCTTCTCGGCGGTCACGGTCGCCTTCCAGGTTTTCTTTGCTGCGTGGGTGGCGCGCGTCATGGGCGGCGGGTTCTGGCACGCTGGATGGTTGCTCTGCGTGGCGGCATTGTTGCTGAGTCGCGGCGGGCCCAGCATGCTTCGTACGGCGACGCTGGTTGGCCTGGCCGTGTGGGTAGTGTCGGTGGCGACGCTGGCGACGACCGTTGCACGCGAGAGTGGCGCCGGGATGCTGCCGGAGGTTGTTGAGTGGACGGGCGTGCTTCCCGGCCACCACCTGGTGCCGCTGGCGATGGTCTGCCTTCTTGGATTCGGCCTCTGCCCTTATCTGGATCGCACGTTTCACCGGGCTCGCATTGAAGCCGGCACCAGAGCCGTGCGGGTCTTCGGGATCGGCTTTGGCTTCTTGTTCGCTGTCATGATCGCGGGGACGCTCCTCACTGCTCCGCTGTTAGTCTGGATTGTCGGTGCTACGGGCGGCGCGGGCGGGCAGGCGGTGGGGCGGTTGCTGGTGGCACTGTTTGCGGCCCACACACTGCCGCAGCTTGTCTACACGGTTTGGGTGCACGGATGCGAGACCCGCGGTAACGCCGAGCGGATTGGTCTGGCGGCGGTGGGGCTGATCGTCGGGCTGGCTGTTGTGCTCGCCGGCGCAGGGCCACTGGTGCGCCAGTATGGGTGGGACATCGGGTGGGCAAACCCGCTCTTTGGCGGTGAGGTGGTTTACCGCGGGTTCATGGCGTTCTACGGGCTCGTATTCCCTGCGTATGTCGCTGTCGTCGCATGGCCGATGGGTGATGGTGGGCGCGTGGTCGCGCGTCGCAACATCCTGATCCTGGGTGCGGTGCTGTTGGTTGCGGGCTGGTTCTACTGGGCGGGCTTTGTCGAGCGGCACACGTGGTGGGTCGCGGGCGGCGTGGCGGTCGTAGTGCTCGGCAGTATCGTGGCGTGCGTGGTCGCCAAACCGGCGCGAGCAACCGGCGGACTTCACGACAATGGCCTGCCGGGCACCTAGCCCACCATGCGGGCTCCCTGCTTCGCCGTCGCGAGCCGCAGGATGTTCTCCTGCGTCATGTCCGGCCCGGTGAGTTCGCCAGTGACTTCGCCCTCGCAGAGCACGGCGATCCGGTCGCTCATCAGCAGCAGTTCGGGCATCTCGCTCGACACCAGCACCACCGCAAGGCCGTCGTTGGCGGCCTGCCGAACCAGCCGGTAGATCTCCGCTTTGGTGCCAACGTCGATGCCGCGCGTCGGCTCGTCGAGCAGCAGCACCTTGGTCTTCTTGTCCAGCCAGCGTGCGATCAACAGCTTCTGCTGGTTCCCGCCCGAGAGCTCGCCCGGTAGGGACCGGGGTGAGGCGGTCTTGACGTGGAGCCGCTTGATCCGCTCGGTGACGAGGGTGTGCTCCTTCGACGCGTTCCGGATGCCGAGCCTCGCCAGCACGTGCATGACGGGGCTGACGATGTTCTCGTCCACGCCCAACTGAAAGAACAGACCCTGCAGCCGACGGTCTTCGGGTACGTACCCGGCCGCTGCGGCGATCGCGGCGGCGGGGGTTGCGGAAGGGCCGAGCGCGAGCGGCCGGCCGTCGATCTTGACCGTGCCGGTGGCGCGGGCGTCAAGCCCGAAGAGCGCATCGAGCAACTCCGAACGCCCCGCACCGACGAGGCCACCGATCCCTAGCACCTCGCCCGGCCTGACGCTGAATGAAACGTCGCGGAGCTTTCCGGGGGAGGAGAGCCCGCGCACCTCGAGCATCGGTGGGACCGTTGCCGGCACAGGCACCTCGCGCCGGTGAGAGCGTGAGGCGTCAAGCGTGCGGCCGATCATCTGGCTCACCAGATCGGCCTCCTTGATCTCGTTGATCACGCTTGTGGCGACGAAGAGGCCGTCGCGGAGGACGGTGATGCGGTCGCAGCAGGCGAAGATCTCGTTCATCCGGTGCGAGACATAGATCGCCAGCAGCCCCTCAGATGCGAGCCTCCGGACGATCGTCATGAGCCGGTCGGCCTCGGTCATCGAGAGCGAACTGGTGGGCTCGTCGAAGATGATCACTTTGGGCTTGTGATCACCGCCGCTGTCGTCGAGCGAGCAGGCGATCTGCACGATCTGCCGCCGCCCCGGAGCGAGCGTCCCCAGCGGTGCGGCCACGTCGATCTCCGGTGCGAGCTTCGCCAGCAAGTGCGAGGCCCGATCGTTCATCGCCTTGCGGTCGATCATTCCGGCGTGTGTGGGCAGGCAGTGCAGGCAGAGGTTCTCCGCAACGGAGAGGTTGGGGCACTGCGCCAGCTCCTGGTGCACGATGCGGATGCCCGCGTCGAAGGCGTCGTGCACATCGCCGAGTTTCAGCGAGCGACCCTGGAGCGTGATGGTGCCGGTGTCTGGGCGGTGCAAGCCGGCGATCGCCTTGCCGAGCGTGCTCTTGCCGGCCCCGTTCTCCCCCATGAGCGCGTGGACTTCGCCAGCGCGGAACGAGACCGAGACGTCGCTGAGGGCCTGTGTCGGTCCGAACCGCTTGCTGATCCCGCGGCACACCAGAAAGTCATCGCCGATCGACATCATGGCCTGAGTGTATCAAAACCCTCAACTCCGGGTGCCACCACGCTCGCCGCCCTGGGCGAGCTTGGTGTTTCGGCAGAGCGCCGCCTCACCGCGGCCCACCCACCCCAATCTTCTCAATCTACTTTAGATCCTCGCGATCCTGCTTCGCTATGAACGCCACTCGAAACGCACCCGTGGCCCCCGCCGCCCTTCCAGCATCCGGCACAATCAAGAAGTTGTCCGTTAGAATGGTCCCCTCCGGCAGCGTGCCGACCACCACCGGGTCAACACAGCGCAGCGGGAACCGCACACACACCGGCCCATGGAACGCTTCCAGTGCCTTTGCGTCGCTCCCCTTCACAGTGAGCGTCCACATCGCGTTGGCCTTCTTCAACTCCCACTCAAACGGCGCCTTCCACTTCTCCCCATCCAACCGCGCGTCATACGCCGGGTCTCCGTACAGCACCACCACATCCCGGTCAAACGCCAGCCCCATCTCATCCTTCACATCCCCGCGAACCCCCGCCTTCTGTGCCGCCCGCATAAACGACTCAACCGAGCTCTTGTCCGACCATTTGTAGTCAAACTCCGCCGCCTTCGGGTACTTTGTCCGCAGCTCTTCCACCATCTGCTGCTGATTGAAGAACCACGCCTCCGCCACCGTCATCGCCCCCGGCTGCGACTGCAAAAGCCCCAAGGTTCCCCACCCGCCGCGTCCGAACCACGTCTCGATCGAGTAACCCACCATCTGCCGCACCCCCGCCGACCGCTGCAGCGCGAGGATCAGCGAGTCCTTCGAGTGCTTCGCATCGATGTGCCCAACCAGGCAGTTCCCCACCGGCAGGAACACCTTTGGGTTCTCCGACGCGGCAACCTTCACCTGCTTCCCCAGCCCCTTGCCCGGCGCGCCATCCTTGCCGGGCGGGTTCTGCGGCAGGATCGCCAGTTCCCCGCCGCGCCCGATCAGCATCCCGTGCCCCCAAGGCATCTCGATCCCGTTCTCAAACCCGTGCGAGCTCGACACGATCAGGTCCGGCATGATCTCCCCGAACCGTTGCGCGAAGAGAGCCGCCCGGTCACCCTTTCGCTCCGCATCGTCGGTTGTCCCGCCGCTGGTGTCCTTGCCATCCGCCCCTTTATGCCACCAGGATCCCTCCGACCCGTCCGATACCGTGAACCCCTGCTCGAACAACCCGCCGTTCACGCCCGTCGTGCTCACCACCCGCTTCATCACCAGCGGCTTGTCGTCGCTCACCATCTTGAGCGCGTCGTCAGCCGACAACCCCGTGACGATCCCCCACAGCGTGTCGGTGTATGGATCTGCGTCGAGCTTCCGCATCATCCGGTGCGTCTTCGCCACAAACCCGCGACCAAGCTCCTCAGGCCGCGCCACGATCGCCGTGTAGAGCGGCATCTGCGCCGACAGCGCCTCACTCGCCCCTGCGATGTCCCCCTCGAACACCACGACCGTTCCTTGATGTTTCGCGACGAGAGCCTCAACCACTTTGTGCCACGCCGGGTCCGCATTGGTCTGCTTCGACACCACCACCGCGTAGTCGCCGCCCCCCGCCAGCGCCCCCACGGGCAAGCTCAACGACGCAGTCAGCAAAGTGAACGCGGCAAGAGTGTGGTTCATGTCGGAGAGTGATACGCGGCCCTCCCGCCCGGGTTTCGCCCATGCTCGACTTCCCTCGCCCAACTGCCGATAATCCCCCCGTGAACCGCGATTCCGCGACCATTTCGGCTCGAATTACCTCGCCCCGCCGGGCTTGAGGCGTTCGACCGGTCCCCACCATCCGGCACGCTTTCCCCCAGCGGGCTCGTCGCTCTCGATGCGTTGCCGCCCCTCCATTGATACCATCCGCCCGCTACCTCCCGGCCCCACGCCGTCGCCCAAGGACCCTCGATGTCAACCCCCCCCGCGCAACCCGCCCCCCCTTCCCCCGCCCCCAAGTCTGAGAAGAAGGGCAACCCCTTCAAAGACACCCTCAACCTCCCCCAGACCGCCTTCAGCATGAAGGCCGACCTTGTCAAGAACGAACCAGCCTCGCTCGACCGCTGGTCCAAAGTGGGGGGCAAAGGCCTCTACGAGTCTCTCCGTGCCAAGGCGAGCACCCAGCCCAAGGGCCGCTTCACCTTTCACGACGGCCCCCCCTACGCCAACGGCAGCATCCACCTCGGCCACTTGATGAACAAGTGCCTCAAGGACTTCGTCGTCCGCACCCGCAGCATGATGGGCTTTGATGTCCCTTACATCCCCGGCTGGGACTGCCACGGCCTCCCCATCGAGCACAAGGTGATGACCGAGCTCGCCGAAGCCAAGAAGCTCGGCGAAGTGATGGCGCTTCGCGAAGCCGAGCGCAAGATGTTCATCCGCAACGCCTGCCAGGCCTACGCGGCCAAGTTCGTCGATCTCCACAAGGGCCAGATGTCGCGTCTGCTCACCCTCGCCGACTACCCCAACCCCTACCTCACCATGAGCAAGTCCTTCGAGGGCGCAACCCTCGAAGTCCTCGCCACCCTCATGGAGAGGGGCCTCGTCTTCCGAGCCCTCAAGCCCGTCCACTGGAGCATCGCCAACGAGACCGCCCTCGCCGAGGCCGAGCTCGAGTACCAGGACCGCCAGGACATCAGCGTCTACGTCGACTTCGAGGCCGCCGACACCGACGCTGTCTATGACGCCTTCGGCCTCGCCAAGCCGCAGCAGTCAGGCGACGAGATCGAAGTCAACGACGGGAAACCCGAAGCAGGCGATCGCCCCGACCAACGCCCCACGTTCATGATCTGGACGACGACACCCTGGACGCTCCCCGCCAACGTCGCCATCGCCGTCAATCCTGCGTTCGAGTACGCCTTGGTGTGGGTCGACGGCAACGTCACCGTCATGGCCGCGGCACTGGTCGAGAAGGTCACCGCCCTCGCCAAGGCGGAGGAAGTCGTCGTCCTCGCCAGGACGAGCGGAGACAAACTCGTCGGCCTCAAGTACAAGCACCCGTTCGTCGACGCCTCCAAGGGCGAGGGCGCCCCGCGTGGAGCAGGTTTCCAACCTGCTTCCGAAAAGGCATTCACCGTCGTCCCCGCCACCTACGTCACCCTCGAAGACGGCACCGGCCTCGTCCACACCGCACCCGGCCACGGCACCGAGGACTACCAGGCGGGCCTCGCCAACAACCTCCCGATCTACTGCCCCGTCCTGGGCAACGGGCAGTACGACGCGACGGTGCCCGAGTGGCTCCGCGCCCAGAACATCTGGAAGGCCAACCCCACCATCGTCGAGCATCTCCGTAACAGCGGCCACCTCTTCCACGACCACGTCTTCATGCACAGCTACCCGCACGACTGGCGCAGCAAGACGCCTGTCATCTTCCGCTGCACCGAGCAGTGGTTTGTCGGCGTCGACCAGAACCTCACCAGCGCGACATCACCGTTCGGCGGCACGCTACGCGAAATGGCGCTGAACAGCACCGGCGAAAAGGGCGCCGTAGCCTTCGTCCCCGAGTGGGGCCGCAACCGCATGCGCGGCATGCTCGAGAGCCGCCCCGACTGGTGCATCAGCCGCCAGCGTGCCTGGGGCCTCCCCATCCCCGCCTTCCTCTATAAGGACGCGCAGGGCAATGACAAGGCCTTCATGACCGCCGCCACCGTCAAGGCGGTTTCAAAGCTCGTCCGCGAACAAGGCGCCGACATCTGGTTCACCGCCACCCCCGCCGAACTCCTCAAGTACTACGACATCAAGAGCGACCCCCAAGCCCCGTCCGACCTCGTCGCTCGTGACTCATCGCTCATCACTTCGCTCCGCAAGGGTCCCGACATCCTCGACGTCTGGTTCGAGTCCGGCTCCTCGTGGAATTCCGCGATGCGCGAGCGCGGCTTCGAGACCCCAGTCGACCTTTACCTCGAAGGCTCCGACCAGCACCGCGGCTGGTTCCAGCTTTCCCTCCTCACCGCGCTCGGCGCAACCGGCAAGCCACCGTTCAAGACGCTCCTCACCCACGGCTTCATGGTCGGCAAGGATGGCAAGAAGCTCAGCAAGAGCAAGGGCGACACCGTCGAAGACCTCATGACCAAGTACGGAGCGGATGTCCTCCGCTGGTGGGTCAGCACGCTCGCCTACGAGAACGACGTCAAGGTCGACAACACCTACTTCGATTCCGCCGGCGAGGCCTACCGCAAAGTGCGCAACACGCTGCGATTCATGCTCAGCAACCTCTACGACTTCGACCCGCGTGGAGCAGGTTTCCAACCTGCTCCCACCTCCCTCGATGCCTGGGCCCACACCCAGCTCGACGCTCTCTCCGCTGCGGTCACCACCGCCTACACCAATTACGACTTCCGTACGGCCGCCAGCCTCCTCTTCGACTTCTGCAACAACACACTCAGTGCGGTCTACCTCGCCGCGGTCAAAGACCGCCTCTACTGCGATAAGCCCGACTCCCGGCGCCGCCGCGCCTGCCAGGCGACGCTCTACACCATCACCGACACCCTCTGCCGCCTCCTCGCCCCGATCACCTCGCACACCGCCGACGAAGCCTTCCGCGCCCTCCGCAACACGCCCGAGACCGACACGACAACGTGCGTCCACCTCGAGCACTTCGCCGCGTCCACAGGCGTGCAGGCCGATGCAGGCTGGCCGGCCGTTATGGCCGCGCGTGAGAAAGCCCTCGCCGCCATGGAGGCAGGCAAGAAGGCGATCGGTGTTGACAACCCCCTCGACATGGGCATCACCCTCCCCGACCCCACCGGCGAGCTTGCAAGGTTCAACCCCACCGACCTCGCGGACCTCCTGGGGGTCAGCCGCGCAGCAGCTGACCGTATGGCCGGAGAAGCAAGGATCAGCGACCTGCGCGCCGAACCGCGCTGCGAGCGATCATGGAAGCGCGACGGCACAGTCCGCTCTCGCGAAAAGGCCACTCCCGCGAACGCCATGCTCAGTGACCGCGACGCCGAGGCCGTCGGCGCGGCGTAACCACCCTTGGAGTCCGCCGCTCAGGCCGCCGCTAGCGCAGCGCCGGCCTTCCACCACTTAACGCAGGTTTCAATCAGCTTCGCGCGTTCGACGGGCTTGGTCAGGTAGTCGGAACAGCCCGCGGCCAGGCACCGGTCGCGGTCGCTCAGCAGCGCGTGCGCCGTCAGCGCGATAATGGGTGTGAGGTCGCCGCCCTTGCGGGCCTCTGAGGTAGCGGTGTACCCGTCCA
>JAUXUZ010000300.1 GCA_030680655.1 Phycisphaerales bacterium | reverse complement strand
CGGCGATGGCCTCGGTGGCGTTCTCGCAGACGACGACCTCGGCGCCCCTGGCTGAGAGCACATCCCTGATCACCTGACGGATGCGTCCTTCGTCGTCGGCGACGAGCACGCGCTTGCCGGCCATGACGGGGTCGAGGGTTGAGTCGCTGAGGGCTTCGTCAGCGCCCAGGATGGTCTGCGGCCCGCTGGTGACATCCTTGACGCGCCGCTTGAGCGCATCGACCTCGGCGACGATGCGGTCGATGCTGCGGAGCGCCTGGGTCGGGTCGGTCGCCGCGGCGGCCTTGAGCTTGGCGACGTCGGCGGCGAGTTCTTCGAGCGGGGCGGCGAGCTCGTCCTCGACGGTGTGCCCCACGGTCTCGCTGGTCCCGACGCGTTCGACGCGGAGCAGGTCGAGGATGTGCAGGGCGAGGGCGACGTGGTTGGCGAACTTCTCGGCGAACTGGCGGTCCTCCTCGTCGAAGGCCGCGGGGGTGTTGCTCTCAACGTTGAAGATACCGATGACCTTGTCGCTGAGGCGCAGCGGCACGGTGAGGCTTGACTTAGCGTCCTGGATTCCGGCGACGTAGCGCGGGTCGGTGGTCGTGTCGTAGCAGATGTACGACTGGCCGGTGGCGGCGACGTAGCCGGAGATGCCGTTGCCCTCGGGCTTGGCGAAGAGCCTGACCTCCATCGCGTCGGGCGGGAGCCCCTTGCTCATGACCAGCTCGAGCTTGCCGGTCCGCTGATCGATCAGGCGGATGTTGAACTGGTCGAAGGCGAGCAGGTCGTGGGCGATCTTAACGATCTTCTGCTCGAGGACGCGGATGCGCTCGGGCGTGTGCATGGTGCGGACGAGCTCGGCGTCGAGCCGGACCAGCTCGTCGCCGGCCCGGTCGATCGCGGCGGCCTTGAGCATCGTGCTGCGGGCGGCGGTGACGTCCCAGACGACGGCCACCATCGACGGGGCCCCTTGAGCGCTGCCAACGGGTGACACGGCGACTTCAAGCACACGCTGGTCGTCGCTCCCGCTCACCTCGTACCGCTTGCCGCCGACTGGACCGGCGACCGCCGCGCCGTTCCGGCTCCCGGGGTCGGCCATCTGGCGGGCGGACTGGCGGCAGGCGGCGGTGATGCGCTGGCGGGTCTGCGGGTCGTAGGCCGCGAAGCGGGTGTTGCTCCACAGGACGAGTCCGTCCTGGTCGGTAAGGCAGACGCCCTCGCTCAGCGCGTTGAGCAGCTGGTGGTCGCGGCTGCTGGCGAGCGAGGTGGCGAGTGTCAGGAACGCTCCGCCGTAGGTGGTCACCAGGTCGAAGCGGCCCTGCTGCATCCGCGCGGGCGCAAGGTCGGGGGTGGTGACTTCAACTCTGAACCGCTCGCTCAACAGGGCGACGAGCCGCTCGCCCTGGGGCGTGGCGACACCTTCCGCCCCAGGATTCGTCACCAGCAGCAATCTGGGCAGACCATCGGCCATGAAGTGAATCGGGTGAGCGTGCGGTCTGAGACACCGGAGGGTATCGCCCTTGCGCGGGCTGGAGACGGGCTGGGTGTTCCATCGGCAAGCGGGGCGTCCGCTGTGTACCCTCTCGCTGCGATGGTTGAGTTGTCAGGCGTTACCAAAGACTACGGACGGTTCCGCGCGGTGAGCGATGTATCGCTCGCCATCCAGCCGGGCCGGGTGACGGGTTTGCTGGGGCCCAACGGTGCGGGCAAGAGCACGATCATCCGCATGATCACCTGCCTGCTCGCCCCTACGCAAGGGTCGGTGAGCGTGTGCGGGTTTGACACCGTGACCGAGTCGGCGAAGGCACGTGCGTCGATCGGCTACCTCCCTGAGTTCGCGCCGCTCTACCCGGAGATGACCGCCAGGGGTTACCTGCGGTTCCGCGCGGGCCTGGCCGGACTGCGGGGCAAGGCTGCGGCGGCGGCGGTGGGGCGGGCGCTTGAGCGCTGCTGGCTGGGCGAGGTGGCCGACCGGCGGATCAGCGCCATGAGCAAGGGGTTCCGCCAGCGCGTCGGGCTTGCGGGAGCGATCCTGCACGACCCCCGCGTGCTGATCCTTGATGAACCGACGACCGGCCTTGACCCCACGCAGATCCGCGAGACGAGGGCGCTGCTGAGGTCGCTGGCGCTTGAGCGCGTGCTGCTGCTCTCTTCGCACATCCTGCCGGAGGTTGAGGCGACGTGCGACCAGATCGTCATCATCGCCCGCGGCGTCGTGCGGGCGAGCGGGACACCGAAGGACCTGCTGCGCGCGTCGGCTCAGCCGGGCTACCTGGTTCTGCCGGGGCGGCTGACGTCGGCCGAGCAGCTTGAACAATTGGCGGTGGCGATCGCGGGGCTGGCAGGGGTTTCGGGAGTGGCGGCGGATGCGACGCTCGGCGCGGGCGGGCTGCGCGTGTCGTCGACTGAGAGCGGGGGCGACTTGCGGGAGCCGATCGCCGTTCTTGCTGCGCAGCAGGGTGTGCTGCTGACCGAGCTGCAGATGCTCAGGCCGTCGCTCGAGCAGGTCTTCATGCGTGTGATCCAGGAGGCCGCGTGAAGGGCACACTGATCATCGCCAAGCGTGAGCTTTCGGCCTTCTTCCGCGTGCCGCTGGGCTGGGTGGTGATGGCGTTGTTCCTGTTCCTCTCGGGGTTCGTGTTCGTGCGGTTCTCGCTGCAGCCGGGCACGCCGGCGACGATGCGCGACTTCTTCTCGTTCTGGTGGCGCGTGCTGGTTGTTGTCAGCCCGGCGATCTCGATGCGGCTGCTGGCGGAGGAGCACCGGACCGGCACGATCGACCCGCTGCTGTCGAGCCCGGTTTCGGAGGTGGCGGTGGTCACGGGCAAGTTCCTCGGGGCGCTTGGGTTCCTGGGGGTGTGCCTGGCACCGACGTTGGTCTACGCGGCGGTGCTGATGTGGCTGGCACGGCCCGATCCGGGTCCGATCTTCGCCGGGTACCTTGGCATTGCCCTGCTGGGGGCGTTCCAGCTTGCGCTGGGCCTGCTCTTTAGCAGCCTGACCAGCAGCCAGACGCTGGCGTTCCTCGCGACGCTGGTCACCTTGCTTGTGCTCGAGGCCGGCGCCGGGTTTGGGGCGCAGTGGCTGTCCGAGCCGTGGGACCAGGTGCCGCTGGCGTTCTCGACCGACCTGCGGATCGCCGACTTTGCCAAGGGGTTGATCGACACGAGCCACGTCGCGTTCTTTGTGATCGCCTCGGTGTGGCTGTGCGGGCTCGCGGCGCTTGTTTTGCGCACGAGGAGGTGGCGATGAGCGGCGCTGTTTCACGGCACCGGCGGGGCGCATCGTGGTTCAACGCCGCGGCGCTGGGGCTCTCGCTCACGGCCTGCTGTGTGCTGGGCGTGCTGATGGCGACGCGCGCCCACGCGCGGTTTGATGTGACGGCGACGCGGCAGCACGAGCTCTCGCCAAGGACCCGGCAGCTGGTGGACCGGCTCGATCGCGACTTAACCCTTGTCGTCGCCGCGGACTTCAACACGATCGACCGCGCAACCCGCCAGCGCACGATGGATGTGCTCGAGCAGTTCTCCTCTGCCAGCAAGCGGTTGAAAGTGAGCCTGATCGACACCTCCAACGAGAAGGGGCAGGTGACCTACGGCCAGGTGCTCACAGGGCTGGCCCAGCGTGACAAGCCCGTGATCGACGCGGCGAGCACGGCGATCGAGAACGCGGCGGCGCGCTCGGTTCGTCTGGCGACGGGGCTCGACTCGATCCAGCAGACCCTGCTCAACCTCAAGAACCAGCAGATCGCCGGGAGCGGCACGCTGCTGAGCGACCAGTACCTCTCCACGCAGGCCGCGGTGCTGCGGGTGGCCCTGCAGGACCTTCGTACCGCCGCGACCAACGCCAGGGCGCACCTCGCCGCCGCCGACCCGCTGCTGCCCGTGCCGGCGATCGACAAGGCCCGTGCAGAGCTCGCAAGGCCCATCGCCGCCGGCGCGGCGGCGCTCAACGTGCTCGCGGATGCGTTCGACTCGCTGGCCAAGGACCCGGCCGCCAAAGAGAGCGACAAGGCCGCGGCGGGCGCTCTGCTGCCGGCGCTGCGCGAGCAGCGCAACGTCGCGGGGAGTCTGTCGGCGGATATCGGCAGCATCGAAGTTCCCCGGGTGCTCAAGATCGCCCGTGCTTTGCAGCTGAGGAGGGCCGCGTTGCTGATCGACGAGAACGCCCAGCCCGGCGCGGGCGTGGGCGTCACGGCGATCGACGCCGACACGCTCCTTGCTGTGGGCGGCCAGGGTGTCGATCTTCGTGCCCGCACCGAGGACCTCGTGGCCGGCGCGATCGCAACGATGACCAGCGGCGTGCGCCCAGTCGTCTGCATCGTCCACGGCGCCCCGACGCGCCTGGCGGCGGCGGATTGGCCGATGCTCCAGCGTGTCCGCCAGCAGCTGTCGATCCGCGGCATCGAGCTCGTTGAGTGGCCCGTCGCGGTTGAGCGTGATCTGCCCGCGCAGGTCGCCGTCGATACGCCCGCGCGTCCGGTGGTCTTTGTCACCATCACCGCGCAGGGTGGCAAGGAGGGGAGCCAGGGGGTTGCGGCGGGCATCGCCGCGTTCTCCAAGGCGCTCGACACCCTGGCCGCTACCGGTCGGAACGTGCTGCTGTCTGTCAACCTCTCGCAGGTGCCGGCTTCGGGGAGCCCCGACCCGCTCACCGAGTGCCTCAAGCCGCTGGGGATCGAGGTGGACTCGGGCCGGCCGCTGTTGCAGACCGACAAGGTCGAAACGCGGACCGTCGCGGTGCCCAGGCAGGACATCCTTGACCCGCGGGCATCGCACCCGATCTCCGGCGCGGTGAGCGGTCTGCGGCTGCGGATGCAGTGGCCGGTGACGGTTTCCGCGAGCGCCCCCGCCGCGGGCGTGCGGGCGGAGCCGATCGTCACCGTGCCCGCCGATGGAACGCGCTGGGCCGAGAGCGAGTGGCAGGAGTTCTACCGCACCGTCGGCCAACTCAAGGGCGATTACACACGGATCAGCAACCCACCCGCCAAGGACAGCCCACGCGACGGTGCGGGGGCTGAGAGCGGCTGGGTGCTGGCGATGGCGGTCGAGCGGACTTCACCGGAGCACCCGCGCCAGCGGATCGTGGTGGTCGGGGCAAACGGTTGGTTCCTCGATGACATCACCGACTTGAACACGGAGTTTGACGGGCGCTCGACGCCGGTGTTCCCGGGTAACCTCCAGTTGCTGGAGAGCTCGGTGCACTGGCTCGCCGGGCAGGACGACCAGATCCTCCGCGGTGCGGCCGTTGCCAGCAGCGCGACGATCCCCGCGATGAGCGATGCGCAGCAGGCGTGGCTCAGGTGGCTGCTGGTAGCGATCATGCCGGCGATGGCGCTCGCCGCGGGCCTTGCCTACCGGTCGCTGCGGCCGTGATCATCCGGCAACCGCTTGGCACGGGCCCGCTCGGCCTGCGCCCGCGCCAGCACGGCCTTTGCGCGCGTCCAGTTGCCAAACTCAGATTCGTCGGCCCCGCAGCCGGGGCAGGTCTGGCCGGTCGCATCGGGGTTGAGCCCCCGCAGGAGCGTTCCGCAGCAGAGGCAGTAGGGCTCGCCGGGGTGCACCGCTCGAGGGTTCAGCTCCTGACCGCACTCTGGGCAGAGCCCACTCTCGCCGTCCTTCATGGCGGGGAGGCCCGAGAGGTCGTAGCGGCAGTAGGGGCAGACGGGGTGCGCCGGTGGGCGCTTCATCGTCACAAGCCACAGCGACACGCACGCAATGAGCGCCATCTCGCCGTAGACGAGCTTGGCGATGACGCCGCCGGTGACCGAGCCGGCGACCATCTGCGAGAACTGAGCGACCGGCCACACCGCCAGCGTTCCGGCGATCGCCAGCGCCAGGCCGGGCCACGTCCGGCGCAGCTTGAACACGACGAACCAGAGAAACACCGGATAGATGGCCGCGATGATCACGCTTGCTTGCCCGCGTTCCCCTTCGGCGAGATCGTAGCGGCGGGCCCGCTCGGGGTCACTTGCCGTCGAACCAGTTCGCGGCGATGGACGAGTCGGCCTTGAGCGGAACCGAGAGGGTCATGGCCTTTTCCATGCGGTCGACGATCACATCGCGTGCGGCCTCTGCGGTCTGGGTGTCGGTCTCAAAGACGAGCTCGTCGTGGATCTGCAGCAGCATCTTGACGTTCGCAACCGGCGGCGTGGGCCCGGTGAACCGGGCGTGGAGGTCGACCATCGCGAGCTTGATAAGGTCGGCGGCGGAGCCCTGCACCACGCTATTGATCGCGTTGCGCTCGGCGAAGGCCCGGCGCGCGGGGATGTTGCTGTGGATGTCGGGCAGGTTGCGCCGGCGTTTGAGCATGGTCTCGACGTAGCCGTTGGTCTGGGCAAACTCGATGCACTCCTGCAGGAACGTGGTGATCCCCGCGAAGCGCTTCTTGTAGCCGGTGATGATCGCCTCGGCTTCGGAGGTGGGGACGCCCAGGCGGCGGGCGAGCCCGAACGGTGTGACGCCGTAGACGATGCCGAAGTTGACCATCTTGGCGCCCGAGCGCTGCGCTTTGGTCACTTCTTCGGGCTTGACGTTGTTCACCTGCGCCGCGACGGCCGTGTGGATGTCGATCCCCTGGTGGAAGGCGTCGATCAGCGCCGGATCGCGTGAGAGGTGGGCGAGCAGGCGGAGCTCGATCTGGGAGTAGTCGGCGCTCACCAGCGTGCGCCCAGGTGGAGCGATGAACGCGCGCCGGATCTCCTTGCCGACGTCGGTGCGGATGGGGATGTTCTGCAGGTTCGGGTCGCTGCTGGCCAGCCGCCCGGTGACGGCGACGGTCTGGTTGAAGCTGGCGTGGATCCGGTGGGTGAGCGGGTTGATCGCTTCCTTCAGGGCAACCAGATAGGTTGACACCAGCTTGGTCAGCGTGCGGTACTCGACGATCAGCGCCGGGATGGGCGTGGTGATCGTCGCGTCGTCGGCGAGTTTCTCCAGCACTTCCACATCGGTAGACGGCTCACCCTTGGGCGTCTTCTTCAGCGGCTTCAGCCCCAGCCCCGCGTCGGTGGCGTCGGGCTTGTTGAAGAGCACGCCCGCCAACTGCCTGGGTGAGTCGGGGTTGAACGTGCGGCCGATCGTCTCCATCGCGGCGACGTCGATCCTGTCCTTGAGGACCACGATCTGCTTGCCCAGGCGTTCACGCTGCCTGTCCAGCTCGGCGGGGTCCACGAGCACACCGTTCCATTCAAGCTCGCCAAGCACCACCGTCAGCGGCATCTCCAGCGATCGGAAGAGGTCCCGCAGGCCGAGCTCATCGAGCTGCGTGTCCATCGCGTTTTTCAGGCGAAGTGCGATATCGGCGTCCTCGGCGGCATACTCGGTTGCCTGGGCCAGGGGAACCGTGTCGAAGGTGCGCTGGGCCGATCCCGAGCCGATCAGCTCCTTGATCGAGATGTTGCTGTGGCCAAGCAGGGCGAGGGCAAGGGCGTCGAGGCTGTGCGACGAGCGTGACGCGTCGATCAGGTAGGAAGCAACCATCGAGTCAAAGTCCACGCCGCGCAGCGTGATCCCGGCTTTGCGGAGCACCATGAGGTCGAACTTGAGGTTGTGCCCGCACTTGGGCTTGCCGGCATCTTCCAGCACCGGGCGCAGCGCGGCGAGCACGGTCGCGGCGTCGAGGTGGTTCTCCGGTTCGGGCGAGCGGACGGGCACGTACCAGCCCGTGCGTTCGCTCGTCGCGAACGAGAGCCCGCACAGGTCGGCGAGGATCGGCGAGAGCCCGGTGGTCTCGGTGTCCAGGGCGATCCACGGCGCCCCGGTCAGCTCCGCCAGGAGTTCCTTGAGCTCCGCCTTGGTCCGCACGCAGCGGTATGCTCCGGCGCTGGCGCGGTCCGGGCCGGCCGTTGCGGAAGCTCCTGTTCCATCGGTTGTTGCCGCAAAGCCGTCGAAC
Organism: Phycisphaerales bacterium; assembly: GCA_030680655.1. Lineage (GTDB taxonomy): Bacteria > Planctomycetota > Phycisphaerae > Phycisphaerales > UBA1924 > JAJTGZ01. The sequence goes on along the minus strand of JAUXUZ010000300.1, from coordinate 860 downwards.
AACGATGGGCCGCCGCCTCCGGGAGGGGCCTTCTTCGCGCGCGCCGGTTCACGCCCCGTCGGCGTTGTCGGCAGCGTCGGCATCTGTGCCGACTCGCCGCTTTCCACGCTGACCGCTCCGCCGATCAGCGCCTTCACGTCTTCCTGATAGCGGTTGAACCCGAGTTCCTTCAGGATCGGGATCATCGCCGCCAGGTTCAGCTTCTCGCGTGCGGCGAGGTGCAGGTCAAACTCCATCGGGGCATCGTCGCGCAGTGAGACGAGCTGCTTGCTGAGGATCAGGGCCTTGGCGTCGCGCGCTGCCCGGATGGCCTCGCCGCGTTTTCCTTTGACTTCTTCCGCCTTTTCGAGCAGGTTCTCCAGCGTGCCGTACTGGGCGATCAGGTCGGAGGCCGTCTTGGGCCCGACACCGGGCACCCCCGGCACGTTGTCGACGGTGTCACCCATCAACGCCAGCATGTCGATCACCTGCGCGGGGGTAAGGCCCAGGTCCGCCTTCAGCGCGGCGACGTCGATCACCGCGTCGGTGTGGATGTCGAACAGTTCGACGCTGCACGCCGGCTTGTCGCACAGCAGCTGCTTGAGGTCCTTGTCCTTGCTGATGATCCGCAGGCGCAGGCCCGGGTGCGCCTCGCGCAGCCGCTTGGCGATGCCGGCGATCACGTCGTCGGCCTCGAACCCCGGCGAGCCGATGACGGGCACGCCCATCGCCTGCAGCATCGCCAGGGCCCGATCGACCTGCGGCCGCAGGTCTACGGGGGCATCGGGGCGGTTGGCCTTGTACGCCGGGTAGAGCCCGGAACGGAACGTCTCCTTGTCGCCGCCGACATCCAGCGCCACCGCGATGTAGTCCGCCCGGCC
>JAUXUZ010000270.1 GCA_030680655.1 Phycisphaerales bacterium | reverse complement strand
AGCGCGGCGAGCGGATCGGCCTCAACTGGCGCGTCCCCGTGGTCACGGGCAAGCGGAGCGTTCGGCACGTTCTCTTCGACACGAACTACTGGAAGTCGTTCGTGCACGCACGCCTGGCGGTGCCGATGGGCGATCCGGGGTGCCTGTCGCTCTTTGGGAGCAGGCCCGAGCCGCACCGTCTGCTGGCCGAGCATCTCTGCAGCGAGTACCGCGTGAAGACGGAGGGCCGGGGACGCACGGTCGACGAGTGGAAGCTGAGGGTGGAAGGCCTCGACAACCACTGGCTGGACTGCTTGGTCGGCACCGCCGTCGCGGCGTCGATGCACGGCGCTGTGCTGTTCGGCACAGATCACAAGGTGGTCGCGCAGCCCAGGCTGAAGCTCTCGGAGCTGAGGGGGAAGACCTCGTGAACCCACGCCCCGGACCAAAGCCCGTCACGCCGGTCTCGCCCAAGGGCATCTGCTGCCCCGCGTGCGGGTGCAGGCATTTCGAGGTGCTCTACACCCGTGCGACGCCCGCGGGCACGATCCGCCGCCGCCGCCAGTGCCGCCACTGCGGGCGTCGGATCACCACGTCCGAGCGGGTTGGGGCATGAACCTCCGGTCAGGTTCTACCGGTGGAACGAACTTGCAAATTCTGGACGCAGGATTCGGGATTGCGGCGTGCGACGGGTTAGGTGCTCTATGGAGGCACAACGCCCATGCCCGATCCCTCGCCCACTTCCGATCTTGAACAGGCCGTCCGCGAGAACGCGGTCCAGCCCGCGAAGGCGTCGGTGGACGGCCAGTCCGTCGAGCAGCAGCCGCTGAAGGACCAACTCGATGCCGTCCGCTTCTTCGCGTCCAAGGACGCCGCGAAGAAGCCCGGCATCGGGATCAAGTTCGCCAAGCTCGTTCCGCCCGGTTCCGCCTGACCCCGCTCCCCCATGCTCAAGACCATCGCCAACATCCTGAGCCGGGCCACGCGGGGAAACACTCCCAGCGATCTCTCCCCCTCCTCCGCACCCGCGCGCGGCTCGCATGGACGCGGGCCGCGTGCGGGGAGCGGAGCCCGCCGCCTTGTCGTCGCCAAGTTCGACTCGGCCAAGACCACGCCGGAGAATCGCAAGCACTGGGCGAACGCGGATGGCCTCTCGCCCAACGCCGCGAGCAACCCGGAGGTTCGGCGCGTCCTCCGCAACCGCGCCCGTTACGAGGTCGCCAACAACTCCTACGCCAAGGGCATCGTCCTCACGCTCGCCAACGACACCATCGGCACCGGTCCCCGGCTGCAGATGCTGTCCGACGACCCTGAGGCCAACGCCCGCATCGAGGATGCGTTCGAACAGTGGTCACGGGCCGTCGATCTGCCCGGCAAGCTCCGCGCCATGCGGATGGCCCGTGCCGAGACCGGTGAGGCGTTCGCGCTGCTGGTGAACAACCCCGGCGTGGCGTCGCCCGTGTCCTTGGATCTCAAGCTCATCGAGGCCGATCAGGTCTGTACGCCGCTGCTCCAGCGTGGACGCACCGATGAGATCGACGGCATCCTCCTGGACCAGTGGGGCAACCCTTCGGCCTACCGCGTGCTCAAACGCCACCCCGGCGACAGCAGTTTCCTGCGCGCCCTGAGCGCTCCGATCGACGACCTGTTCGCCTACGACACGCTCCCCGCCGCTTCGGTCGTGCACTACTTCCGCGCCGATCGACCGGGCCAACTCCGCGGCATCCCCGACATCACGCCAGCGCTTCCGCTGTTCGCGCAGCTCCGCCGGTACACGCTTGCGACGATCGCGGCCGCTGAGACCGCCGCCAACTTCGCCGCCGTCATCTACACCGACAGCCCCGCCAACGGCGAGGCCGATCCGCTGGAGCCGATGGACGAGGTCGAACTCGAGCAGCGTTTGGCTACCGTGCTCCCCGGCGGCTGGAAGCTGGGGCAGGTCCACGCCGAACAGCCGACGACGACGTTTGGCGAGTTCAAGCGCGAGATCCTCAACGAGATCGCCCGCTGCTTGAACATGCCGTTCAACGTCGCTGCGGGGAACTCCTCGGGTTACAACTATGCCAGCGGTCGCCTCGACCATCAGGTGTACTACAAGAGCATCCGCGTCGAGCAGCACCACCTGCAACTTGCTGTGCTCGATCGCATCCTCAAGGCGTGGCTCAACGAGGCCGTGCTCGTCGAGGGGCTGCTTCCGCAGTCCATGCGGATGCTCGCGGCCACTCTGCCCGAGCACGCATGGTTCTGGGATGGCGTCGAGCACGTCGATCCCGCCAAAGAGGCCAACGCGCAGGCCACTCGCCTGGCCAACCACACGACCACGCTCGCCGCGGAGTTCGCCCGGCAAGGCCGCGACTGGGAGCAGGAACTCCGCCAGCGTGCCAAAGAACTGACGCTCATGAACGAACTCGGCCTCGCGCCGGCGACGGCGCAGACCGCCGCACCAGCTGCGAATGCGCCTGCCGAAGACCCCGCTGAAGTACTCGATGAGGAGACCGCCAGTGCCAGTCACCGCTGACAAGACCAAGACCATCCAGGCCCTCACGCTCACCGCGATTGCCGACATCACCGTCGCCGCTGCGGCCGATGGGCAGGCCGCGCCCCTTCCCCGATTCAAGATGGTCGCGTACACCGGCGGCGCGATGCGCGTCGCGGGCTGGCGGCACCCGGTGGTCATCGACCTCGCCGGCCTTGCGGTTCCCTCGCAGGCACGCCCGATCCGTTTCGGGCATGACCCGCTCTCGGGAGTCGGTCACACCGATGCGATCCGCGTGGAAGCCGGGCAGTTGGTCGCCACCGGAGTCATCTCCCGCGATACGCAGGCCGCCAAGGAAGTCGTCGCGTCCTCGCGGAACGGCTTCCCCTGGCAAGCGTCCGTCGGCGCGAGCGTCGAGGAGTTTGAGTTCATCAAGGACAATCAGAAAGCGACGGTCAACGGCCAGGAACTCACCGGCCCGGTGAACGTCGTCCGCAAGGCCACACTCGGCGAGATCAGTTTCGTGGATCTCGGCGCAGACGGCCGCACCAGCGCGAGCATCGCCGCGCGTCAGAACAAGGAGCCCAGCGTCATGGCCGACGACCCCACGACTTCCAACCCCACCCCTTCCCCAATCACCGCCGCCGAGCCGACCGCCGAGCAGGTTCGAACCGAAGCGCTGGCCGAGACCACCCGCATCGCCGCTGTCCGCAAGGTCTGTGGTGGCAAGCACGGTGAGATCGAAGCCCAGGCGATCCGAGATCGCTGGGACGCGACTCGCACCGAGCTCGAGGTCCTTCGCGCCAGCCGCCCCAAGGCCCCGGCCATCCACGCTCCCGACACGAGCGTGACCAGCGAAGTCCTGGAGGCCGCGTGCTTCCAGAGCGCCAAGCTCGAAGGCATTGAGAAGACGTGCTCGCCGCAGGCAATCGAGATCGCGGCGAAGCGCTTCCAGGGCGGGCTGGGCCTGCAGGAACTCCTGTTTGAAGCCGCGATCGCCAACGGCTACACGGGCCGCACGTTCCGCGACAGCCGCCGCGTGCTCGAGGCCGCCTTCGGTCGCGGCATCGAGGCGGGCATGGCCACCATCGACGTGGGCGGCATCCTCTCCAACGTCGCCAACAAGTTCCTGCTCGAAGGGTTCTTCAGTGTCGAGCGCGTGTGGCGGAGCATCTGCGCCGTCCGCAACGTCAGCGACTTCAAGACCGTCACGAGCTACCGCCTGGTCGGCAAGGACCAGTACGAGATCGTCGCCCCCGGCGGCGAGCTCAAGCAGGGCACGCTGGGTGAGGAGACCTACACCAACAAGGCCGACACCTACGGCCTGATGCTCACGATCGACCGCCGCGACATCATCAACGACGATCTGGGCGCGATCACCACCGTCCCCCGCAAGCTCGGGCGCGGCTCGGGCCTCAAGATCAACGACGTCTTCTGGACGGCGTTCATGAACAACGCCGCGTTCTTCAGCGTCGGCAACAAGAACTTCATCTCGGGCGCGGACACGGCGCTGGGCATCGACGGCCTGACCAAGGGTGAGCAGACGTTCATGGACCTCGTGGATACCGACGGCAAGCCCACGGGCGTGATGCCGTCGATCATGCTGGTGCCTACTGCGCTTTCGGCGATGGGCACGCAGCTCTACAAGAGCGTCGAGCTCCGGGACACGACGGCGAACACCAAGTTCCCCGTCGCCAACCCGCACCAGGGCAAGTTCCGCATCGAGGTCAGCCGCTACCTGGCCAACGCCCTCTACACCGGCAACTCGGCCAAGGCGTGGTACCTGCTTGCCGACCCGAGCGATCTGCCGGTCATCGAGATGGCGTTCCTGAATGGACAGGAGGCACCGACGGTCGAGACGTCCGACGCGGACTTCAACATGCTCGGCATCCGGATGCGCGGGTATCACGACTTCGGCGTCAACCTGCAGGACCCGCGCGGCGGCGTCAAGAGCAAGGGCGAAGTCTGAGGGGCAGAAGGCTCCGGCGGCACCGGCGGCAGCCCTGGCGGCGGTGTCGAGGTTGGGGGCGGGGTTGGCGGCATCGGCGGCGAACCGTGATCAGCGTGATCAGCTAACAAAGGAGATCAAGCATGGCTTCAGGTCCAGCAAAGTTCGTTCAGGAAGGCGGATCGATCGACTACACCCCGGGTGCCGACGTGCTTGTCGGCGCGGTGGTGGTGCAAGCCGACCTCATCGGTGTCACTCAGGCACCGATCAAGTCGGGCCAGCTCGGCTCGCTCGCCGTATCCGGCGTGTTCGATTTCAACAAGGCGGTCGGCGCTGGCAGCGCCATCCCCGCGGGCACGCTCACGTACTGGGATGCCGCCGCACAGAACGCCACCAAGAACGCGGCCGCCGGCGCGAACAAGCTGATCGGCAAGGCGGTGAAGACCACTGTCGATGCCGACACCATCGTCCGCGTCCGGCTGCAGCAGTAAGGAGCTTGCCGTGGGCGACTTGCTCGATCGCGGCGCAGCCTTCCTCGAATCGCAGCGTCACCAGCACATGACGCGGAGCGTGATCTACCGACGTGGCACGGACGAGAAGGAAGTCCTGGCCACCATCGGCAAGACCGAGTTCGAGCAGGCGGACGACTCGGGGCTGATCCACCGGGTGGAGTCGCGGGACTTCCTCGTGCGGACGGAAGACCTGGATCTGGGCGCTGGCCTGATCCTCCCGCGGGCGGGCGATCAGGTGCGTGAGACGGTGGGAGTTGGGGGGACGAATGTGTTCGTGTACGAGGTCAATGCACCGGGTGGGCAACCACCGTTCCGGTACAGCGACCCGTACCGAAGGGCTCTGCGGATTCACACCAAGTACATCGGCACGGAGTCGTGATGTCAGAAGGCAACGGAACCAATGGAACGAAGGCGCGGTGGGCTGGCGTGCTCGTCACGATCATTCTCGCCACCGGCGCGATGACCATCCAGTGGGGCGTGGTGACCACCAAGCTCCAGCAGCTTGAGAAGCGGATGGATGAGTTCATCGGCGAGGCCCGCAACATCCGCAGCGAGTACCAAGCGATGGAGCGCCGCGTCTCCTACCTCGAAGGCAAGGTGGCCGGCCTCTCCTCGACGAAGGGTGGTGTTCCCTGAGCACCATCGTCTCCATCGCCGATGCGCTCGCCGCGCACCTCAACGCGGGCACGTTCAGCCAGCCGGTGAACGCCCAGCGGCTCTTCCAACCGGCGTTCACGCTGGAGGACCTCAAGGACCTCCGCGTGTCCGTGGTCCCCCGGACCACGGGCATCTCAGCGGCGAGCCGCGAGAGCAGCACGTTCGAGTGCGTCCTGGATGTCGGGGTGCAGAAGAAATTGCCGGCCGACGGCGACGTTGCCGAGATCGATGGACTTCTGGACCTCGTCGAAGAGATCGCAGATCACGTCCGTCTCAAACGGCTGCCTGATGCACCAGACGCGGCGTGGGTCAATATTGCGCACGAGCCCGTGGTCTCATCTGAGTCGCTCGAGCAGCACCGTGTGTTCACCAGCGTTCTGAGCGTCACGTACCGAGTTCGGAGGTAGGCCGTGCGGAATGTCGTCATCATCAAGGTCGAACTGGACGGCGGAGACAAACCGTTGTCGACGGCCAAGCTCGTGGCCACGTTCACGCTCATGGCGGCGAACACCAACACGCAGGCGGCGACGCTTTCGGACGGCAAGGGCAACGAGGCATTGCTCGCGCCCGGCGTGCAGTGCTACTTCGAGCGGGTGAACCTGGCGGACCTCTTGGTTCGCAGCAAAGCAGGCGAGGTTGTGTTTGTGGTCGGCCACAGCGCCGATTGACAAGGCTGTTGAACAGGGAGTCAGACGATGGCGATCAAACTCGGCATGGAAGCAAAGTTGCTCTTCAAGGTTGGCGGCCAGGCCGGCGGCGGCGCATGGACAGCCCTGGGCAACACGCGCGATGTGACGCTCAATCTCGAAGCGGGCGAGGCCGATGTGACGACCCGCGCTAACGCGGGCTGGCGGGCGACTGTGGCCACGCTCAAAGAGGCGAGCGTGGAGTTCGAGATGGTCTGGGACACCGCCGACGCCGGGTTCACCGCCATCAAGAACGCGTTCTTCGGGAACGACCCCATCGGCTTCCAGGTCCTCGATGCAACCGGCGGCCAGGGTCTGCAGGCCGACTTCTCCATCACCAACTTCAGCCGCAGCGAAGCCCTGGAAGAGGCCATCAGCGTTTCCGTCACCGCCAAGGTCACCTACTCGGCGACGGCACCCTCGTGGATCGGCAGCTGATCGGGGTTCAACAGCCGTTCAACAGATTGTCCGGCGGTGCAACAGGCAAGGACTCAACCGGAGGTCGGAATGCGAACGTTCAAGGACAACGCGGGCAGGCAATGGTCGGTCGAGATCAACGTGGCAGCGCTCAAACGCGTCCGCGGCCTCACCGGCACGGACCTCATGCAGGTCATCGAAGGCACGCTGATTGAGAAGCTGATCCGCGATCCCGTGCTCCTTTGTGACGTGGTCTACGCGATCTGCAAGCCCGAGGCGGACACCCGCACGCCCCCGGTCTCCGATGAGGAGTTCGGCAAGGCGATGGCGGGCGACGCCATCGAAGCCGCGACCACGGCGGTGCTGGAGGAACTCGTAAGTTTCTGCCCGAGCCCGAGGGACCGGGCCAACCTCGGGCGGGTGCTGCAGGCCACGACCAAA
>JAUXUZ010000265.1 GCA_030680655.1 Phycisphaerales bacterium | reverse complement strand
CGGGGACTATCGGATAGCGGTTCGCGTGCCCGCCGGGGTTGAGCCGTTCATGGTGTCGCAGGGCTCGGTCTGCATCGCAGGGGTGTCGCTGACGCTGGCGGGTGTCACCCAAGGGGGTGGTGAGATTGAAGTGGCGGTGATCCCGGCGACGCTCGGATTGACCACATTGGGGGACCTGAAGGCCGGCTCGCCCGTTAACATTGAGGCCGACGCGACGACCAAGGCGGTCGTCGCCACGGTGCTGCGTGTCATGGAGAGCCGACGATGAGAACTTCTGCCGCGATGGTCCTCTCTGCCTGCGCTCTGCTCGCTCCGCACGCGTTTGCGCAGGGCGGCCAACCGACTTCACCCGGGGTTGCCGCCGATCTGCCGCCGAACCTTGGCGGCGGCGCGGTTGCGCGCGTGCCCTTTGACCTCGGCACGCGGCTCGACGAGATCCGCAAGGCCAACGGTGTGCCCGCGATCAGCGCCGTCATGATCGACCGCGACGGTGTGATGGCCCGCGGCGTCGCGGGTTTCCGCCGGATGAACGGCACAGCGCCCGTCACACTGGACGACAAGTGGCACCTGGGCTCGTGCACCAAGGCGATCACGGGGACACTCTGTGCCCTGCTGGTTGCCGACGAGCCGCCGGCGCTGCGGTGGGACTCGACGATCGGCGACGTCTTCAACCCCGCGCGGGACGCGAAGGCGAAGATCACCAACAACTGGCGGCTGGTCACGCTGCGGCAGCTCACCACGTGCACGGGCAACGTGCCGTATGACCTGGGGGAGTACGGGGGCAGGCCGCTGTGGGCGAACCTGTGGGAGAAGGCGCGTCACGGCACGCCGCCGCTGGAGCAGCGTGGGTACCTCTTCGGTGAGCTTGTCCGCAGCAACATCGGCACGCCTTCAACGTCCTTCCAGTACGCCAACGCCTCGGTCGCGCTGGCTGGGCACATGGCCGAGACCGCGGCGGGTGTGCCGTTCGAAGAGCTTCTGCAGAAGCGGTTGTTTGAGCCGCTGGGGATCACCACGGCCGGTTTCGGCGCACCGGGCACGGTGACCGAGGACGACGGGCCGGAGGATCAACCGTGGGGGCACACCGCGTCGGGCGTGCCGGTGCGGCCGGGGATCAACGCCGACAACCCGGCCTCGATCGCGCCCGCCGGCACGGTGCACATGAGCATCGAGGACTGGGGTCGCTTCGCGCGGCTCCACCTGATCGGCGCGGAGATCTCGCTCCCACAGTCGATCGACCCTGCTTCCGAGCAGACGGCCCCGGAGTGGGACCCGCGCGCGACGCTGGGCCTTGACGCGGCCGACTTTGCCGTTCTGCACGGGCAGACGTCGTTCCGTAACGACTACGCCGCGGGGTGGATCATCGCCAACCGGCCGGCCTGGGCCAAGGGTGGCCAGCCGGGCGCAACCGGGCGGTGCCTGACGCACGTGGGGAGCAACACGATGTGGACGGCGGCGGTCTGGATCGCGCCGGAGATCGGTCGCGCGTTCATGGCGGTGGTCAACACGGGCGCCAACGCGGGCGGGGATGCACGCGAGCAGGCGATCCAGGCGATGATCGAGCTGGACCGGCAGTGGCGCGGCCTGCCGCCGCTGAAGAAGTAACCGGCACAATCGTGACGCGCGGGCGGGTAGTCTGGCCTCATGTACACCAACCGACTGTTCGCGCTGCTGGTGGTTGCGCTGCTGGGTTTGACGGGGTGCCAGTCGGCCCGGCCCGACGGTGCGCCGCTCTACACGCAGGTTGTTGCCGCCGATCAACCGCTGGCCTCGCAGGCGGGCGCGCGGATGCTCGAGCAGGGGGGCAACGCGGTTGATGCGGCGGTGGCGGCGGCGTTTACGCTCTCGGTTGTGCGGCCGCAGTCGTGCGGGATGGGGGGCGGGGGGTTCATGGTGATCCACCTGCCGCACGCGGCCTCGCGCGATGGCACGTACGTTGACACCGCAATCAACGCGCGCGAGCGGTGCCCGGGCGGCGTTGGGAGCGGCACGTTTGAGGCGAGCACCGATCCGACCGCCAGCACCATCGGTGGGCTGGCGGTGGCGGTTCCGAGCTCGGTCGCCGGGCTGCTGCACGCGCAGGAGCGCTACGGCAAGCTGGAGCGGAGCGCGGTGCTCCAGCCGGCGATCGACGCGGCCCGCGGCGGGTTCATCGTTGACAGCGCGTACATGGTTGTGGCGGCCGACACGATCGAGAAGTTCCGCGCCGAGCCTTCGCTGCAGACACGGTTTGGGTTTCTGTGGACGACGCTGCTGAAGTCGGGGGGCGTGCGCGAGGGGGACCGCATCACCAACCCTGCGCAGGCGGTGGCGCTGGGGGAGATTGCCCGCTCGGGGCGCGCGGCCTTCTACAGCGGGCCGATCGCGGATGCGATCGTGCGGGCGACGCGCGACGCGGGGGGCGTGATCACGCACCAGGACCTGCAGCGGTGCATGGGGTCGGGCGTGAGCGAGGTGCCGCCGCTGCGGTCGTTTGCGCTCGGGCACACGTTCTTGACGATGCCGCCGCCGTCGTCTGGCGGGGTGGCGCTGGTGCAGGTGGTGTCGATGCTCGGCCTGCGCGGGGCGGACCGCTTGATCGGCGTCGACGAGCCCGCGTTCGCGCACGAGCTGACCGAGTGTTTTAAGCTCGCGTTCGCCGATCGGGCCGCGTTCATGGCCGATCCGGCGTTCTCACCGGTGCCGGTGCACGGGCTGCTGAGCAAGGGTGATCTGGCGGCGCGTGCGGGGATGATCGACCCCGCCCGCACGCACGGGCCGGAGCGTTACGCGCGCTCGAGCGTGCCGGCCCAATCGCGGCCGGACCACGGCACGAGCCACGTGAGCGCGGTGGACCGCTGGGGCGGCGCGTGCGCCGCGACGGAGACCATCAACTTGTCGTTTGGCTCGTGGGTGTGCGCGGAGCCGTACGGCTTCTTGCTCAACAACCAGATGGACGACTTCACGACGCGCCGCGGCGCGAGCAACGCCTTCGGGCTTACGCAGTCGGACGCCAATGCACCCGAGCCGGGCAAGCGCCCCCTCAGCAGCATGACCCCCACCATCGTGCTCGACGCCTACGAGCGCGTCGAGGCCGTTGCCGGCGCCAGCGGCGGGCCGCGGATCATCACGGCGACGGCGCAGGCGCTGATCAACGCGCTGGTGCGCGGCGACGACGCGGGTGCGGCCGTCTCACGGGCGCGCCTGCACCACCAGTGGATGCCGGGCACGCTCTGGCTTGAGCCGTTGCCGGACCCCGTTGATGCCGCCCGCATGACCGAGTCGCTCGCGGCCAAGGGGCACGCAATCAAGCCCGCCAAAGGAGAGGCCGCGGTGCAGCTGATTACCAGGCGGGGCGTGCAGCACGGCGAATCGCTCGCGACCTACACCGCTGCCAGCGACCCGCGCAAGGGCGGCATGCCCGCGGGGACGCGGGCCGAGTAGGTTTTCCGCAGGGCGATTCGCGCTGACCGATCGCGCCTAGTTGTCGTTGACGCCAACTGGCCCCTCGGCCGCGGCGCGCATGCCCGCCAGCCCGCGGCGGAGGGCGCCGTCGGCGGGCTTGTCCGTCGCGGGGGCTTTGGCGCCGTCGTCTTTGATCCGCCCGTCGGCACCCACCTGGTCGATGCGCACGCTCACGCGCTTGCTCACGCCGCGCTCCTGCATGGTAACGCCGTAGAGGTGGTCGCAGCCGTGCATGGTGTGCTTGTGGTGGGTGATGACGATGAAGTGGCTGCGGTCGGTGAACTGGCTGACGACCTTGATGAAGCGGTCGGTGTTGGCGTCGTCGAGCGCGGCGTCAACCTCGTCGAGCACGCAGAAGCAGCTGGGCTTGGAGCGGAAGATGCTCATCAGCAGCGCGACGGCCGTCATGCTCTTCTCACCGCCGGAGAGCTGGCTGATGCTGCGCGGCTCTTTGCCGGGGGGCTTGGCGATGATCTCGATGCCGCTCTCGAGCAGGTCGATCTCGTCGGTCTGCACGCCGTCTTTGACCAGCGGCATCAGGCGCACCTCGGCCTTGCCGCCGCCGAAGAGCTTGCGGAACATGCCGTTGTCGCCGGCGAAGTGCTGGCAGATGAGCTCGAAGATCTCCTTGAAGCGCACGCGGCTGGCCTGGTTGAGCTCTTCGATAAGGCTGCGCAGGTCGGCGCTCGCCTTGTCAAGGTCGGCCACCTCGGCCGCCAGTTGTTCGTTGCGCCCGGCGAGCTGGCTCTCTTCGTCGATCGCGTCGAGGTTCACGTTGCCCAGCTGCTTGATCGCGCGGTTGAGTTCCGCCGCCTGGGTGGAGAGGCCGGCCATCTCGGGCCGGAAGACCGTGACGGGCTCGACGCCCTCGGGCGTTTCGACTTCTGTAACGAGCATCGCCTCGAACTCACGGTGGAGGGTGGGCAGGTCGACGCCCTGCTCCTGCTGCACGCGCTCCTCGAGCGTCTCGCGCTTCACCTCGGCCTCGCGCTTGCTCATCTCCAGGGCGTGAAGGTCACGCTGGAGGTGGTCGGCCTGCTCGCGGGCCAGCAGCAACTGCTCGCCCGCCGCCGCCGCGGCGTCGGCCGCTGACGACACGCTCGCGGCGAGCCCGGCGACGAGGCCGGTCAGTTCCGCGGCTTGTGCTCGCGCTGTCTCGGCCGCTGATGCGCCTTCCTGCTGCGCCCGTTGGTGCTCGGCCAGCGACGCCTCGCGCCCGGCCCGCGCCTGCTCAAGGCCCGTGCGCGAGCGCTGGGCCTCGCCCAGGGCGACCTCGGCGCGCTGGCGCTCGCGCCGCGCCGCCGAGAGCTGCTCGGTCAGACGGCTAACTTCAACCTTGGCGCCGGTGATCTGCTCGGCCGCCTGATCGGCGCGTGCCTGCACGTCGGCGAGCGCCGCTTCGAGCGCGGCGACGCCGTTTGTTTCTTCTTCGAGCAGGCGTGAGAGCGAGGCCGACTTGGCCTCAAGGCCCGCGCGCTCCTGCTCCAGGCCCGCCATGCGCTCGCGCAGCTGCGACACCTCGTCGTCGAGCGACGCACGCTCGCGCTCCAGGCGCTCACCCTCGCGGACCAGCTGCTCAAGACGGCTTTCTTCCTGGGCCAGCAGGCGGCGCTGCTCGGTGAGCGACGAACGCCCGGCCGAGAGCTCGCCCGTGACGGCCGACGCGTCGGTGTCGATCGCGGCCATCGCGCCGCGTTCTGCTTCGAGCTCTTCGCGAGCGCTGGCGACCTCGCGCCCGAGGTCTTCGAGTTCGCTGCGGCGCTGCAGCATGCCGCCCGCTTCGCCGTTGCTCACCGGGCCGGCCAGGATGCGCCCGTCGGACTCCAGCACCGCGCCGTCGCGGGTGACCAGGCGCACCGGCTCGCTGCCGAGCAGGCCGCCGGCGCGCACCATCAAGGCCGCGTCGAGGTCGCGAACCAGGTAGGTCCGCCCGAGGACGCGGTCGAGCAGGCCATCCACCGCTGCGGAAAGGGTCTGGTCGATCCCCGCGCGTGCACGCACCAGACCGCGGACTGGACGCACCATCGAGACGAGTTCGATCGGCAGGGTGAACGGTGCCGCGCCATCGGTCGACGCCTCGGGCGCACGGTCCAGGCCCGCGAGCGTGACAAACGCCACGCGCCCGCTCAGCGCTGCAACGTCGTCAACAGACGGCAGAGTCGTGATCGACTCAACCACCAGCGCCTGCAACGCGCTGCCCAGCGCCGCCTCGGCCTCTGCGGCGTGGTCGCGGGAGCTTTCGACAAGGTCGGCCAGCACACCGACAACGCCGGCAAAGCGCCCGCCGGACGCCTTCGCTTCAAGCACACCCTTCACCGCGTCGTTGAGGCCCACGCGCTGCTCGACCATCTCGCTCAGGGCCTGCCGGCGCGAATCCAGGCGTGCGGCGCGCTGCTCAAGCTCACCGATGCGCCCAGCCTGCGCGCGCCGGTCGTCGGCGAGCTGGCCCGCGCGGGTTTCGGCCGCCGCGACGGTTGCGCTGAGCCCGTCAACAGCGCTGCGCCGCGCGACCACCGACGACTCAAGGCTGGTCCGCTGCTGCTCTACCCGTGACTGTTCAGAGCGGTTCCCCTCTGCTTTGCCGGCCAGTCGCGTGAGCTGCTCGGTCACGACAGCGACGCGGCGCTGGTCCTGCTCCATCGCGGCGGAGACGCCGATGCGTTCGCGGTCGATCCCCGCGACGCGCGAGCGGCGCGAGCCCAGCTCGTTGCGGCGGCCGGCCAGTTCCTCGAGCACGCCGCCGCGCGCGGCGCCCGCCTGCTCCAGC
>JAUXUZ010000254.1 GCA_030680655.1 Phycisphaerales bacterium | reverse complement strand
ATGCTCACCACCGTGCAGGACCTGGGGCGCCCGGGTCACACCGCGCTGGGTGTGCCCGCCGGCGGCGCGTTCGATGCGCCCGCGCTCCGCGCAGGGAACCGCCTCGTGGGCAACGACGACCACGCGGCCGGGCTCGAGTGCACGCTCATCGGCCCCACGCTGCGCTTCGAGCACGATGCCACCGTCGCCCTCTCCGGCGCTGAGACGGCCACCCGCGAGCCGATGCCCTGGACCCGCCTGACCTTCCGCGCCGGTGACAAGCTCCGCATCGGTTCGATCGCGGGCGGAGCGCGGCTCTACCTCTGCATCGGCGGCGGCCTGCGTGTGCCGCTGGTGATGGGAAGCGCCTCGACGCTCCTGAGCGCCGGTTTCGGCGGGCACATGGGCCGCACGCTGAAAGCCGGCGACCGGCTCGCGTTCGACCCGGGCGGCTTAGCCGCGTCCGCGCGGCCGCATCAGCGAATCGTGGCCGATCTCAAGCGTGCGTACGCAGATCCTCCCGCCGCCGGCGTTCGAACGTTGCGGGCGGTCGATGGCCCTCACCCGCACGCGTTCAACGCCGCCGTCACGGCCGCGTTCTGGACCGCCACGTTCCGCGTCGGCAACCAGTCCAACCGCACCGGCCTGCGTCTGGAAGGCCCCACCTTCTCAACCTTGATCAAGGGCGACAAGGTCAGCGAAGGGGCCCCCGTCGGCGGCATCCAGATCACCACCGGCGATGGCCCCGGCAGCGGGCAGCCGATCGCCCTGGGCGTCGATGGCCCCACCACCGGCGGTTACCCGATCATCGCCACGATCGCCACCGTTGATCTTCACCTGCTCGGGCAGGCGCGGCCGGGTGAGAAGGTCCGCTTCGAGCGCATCGCCCGTGATGAGGCCCGCCGGGCACTCATCGACCGCGCGTGCGAATGGGAAGAGCGGGGCGTGCGGTGATGCACATCGACCTCAACTGCGACCTTGGCGAGAGCACCGAGCCGGCGCAGGTCGCCGCCGACCTCGCGCTGCTGTCGATCGTCACCTCCGCCAGCATCGCGTGCGGCGGGCACGCGGGCGATGAATCGACCATGGCCGCGACCGTCGAGGCCGCGCTGCTCCGCGGCGTCGCGATCGGCGCTCACCCCGGCTACCCCGACCGCGCAAGTTTCGGCCGCATCGCGCTCGACATGACGCCCGACCAGGTCGAGGCCACGGTCTTTCAGCAGGTCGCCGCGCTCGACCGCCTCACGCGCGCACAGGGGGGGCGCCTCGCGCACGTCAAGTTGCACGGCGCCCTCTACCACAAGGCGATGCACGATGAGCCCACCGCCCGCGCCATCGCCGCGGCCGTGCAGCGCACCGATCCATCGTTGTTCATGGTCGCCATGCCCGGTACGGCCGCGCTGCACGTGTGGCGCGGGCTCGGATTCACCGTCGCCACCGAGTTCTTCGCCGACCG
>JAUXUZ010000236.1 GCA_030680655.1 Phycisphaerales bacterium | reverse complement strand
CGAAGGTGGCCGCGCCACAGTTTGAGTGCCGCGAGATCCCGGCGAGCGTGTGAGCAACCGTTACTTCCGCGGGGCCCAGTCCACGCCGGCCAGTTGCTTGAGGCGCGCTGCTGCCCCTGAGACGATCAGCGCTGCGCGATGGCCGCCTTTGCTGCCCTCGAGCGCCGCCGTGAGGGTCAGGTGCTCGCAGCCGCGGCTGTCGCGCCGGGCGAGTGGGTCGCGCGTGGCCGTGAGCAGCCCGGTGTGGTTGTCGATGGTTACCAGCGACCAGGTCCGGCGGTCGTCGGCGGAGGTGGTGTCGAGCACCGCCGACTCGGCGTAGGTCAGGCCCGATCCGATCGAGGCGTTCAGGTCGTCCCAATCGGCCCACAGGGTTGCTATTGCGGAACCGTCGGCGGCTGCGATCACTTCGGGGGAGATGTCGGGCGGCCCACCCGCGCACCCACCGTGAACCAAACATAATGCAATCAGACTGGCCCCCAGAACGTGCTGGAGGCTCGCGAGCGTAGCCCAAACAGGGGGTCTTATGGGTTCACCGCCACTGCCCGGACCAAGGGGGCGTGTAGCATTACTGGCGGGGCGGGCGGCGATCAAGCACCTCCTGGTCCTGGTCGTAGCGCCGGGATGAACTGGCGGGGTGTTTTGACGGTCGCGATGGAGTGACGGTTTGGAACTGAGCATTAAAGTCCCTCATGGGCCCGGCCGGACAAACGTCCTTGGGGCGGGGGATCGTAACTTGAAACTGATCAGGGAAGCGCTGGGCGTGCGGATGGTCACCCGGGACGGCACGATCCGCCTGATGGGTGACCGGGCCAACGTTCTGGCGGCCCGGGATGTGCTTCGCGCTCTGAACGAGGCCGCCGAGGGCGGGGCGGTGCTCAACCGGCAGCAGGTGCACGACCTGATCGGCAGCGCGCTGACGACGGCCGAGGGGAAGGGCGACCGGCCAGACGACGGCCAGGACGAGGAGTTGCTGACTGGACCGGCGTGGAAGGACCACCTGAGCGTTTACACCGCCGGCGTGCCGATCAGGGCGAAGACGACGAACCAGCAGGCGTATCTCGACGCGATCCGCGATCACGATGTGGTCTTTGGCGTTGGTCCGGCGGGCACGGGGAAGACGTTTCTGGCGGTCGCCGCGGCGGTGCACCTGCTCAAAAGCGGGCGCGCGAAGCGGCTGGTGCTGTGCCGCCCGGCGGTGGAGGCGGGCGAGCGGCTGGGGTTCCTTCCGGGGGACTTGCAGCAGAAGGTGCACCCGTACCTGCGCCCGCTGATGGATGCGCTCAACGAGATGATGGACTATTCGACGCTGACGCGGTTTATGACCAGCGACGTCGTCGAGATCGCTCCGCTGGCGTTCATGCGCGGGCGGACGCTCAACCGGGCGGTGATCATCCTGGATGAAGCCCAGAACGCCACGCGGACGCAGATGAAGATGTTCCTGACGCGGATGGGGATGGGGAGCAAGGTGATCGTCACCGGCGACCCGACGCAGTCGGACCTGCACGCTGACGAGCCGAGTGGCCTGCTCGATGCGCTCACGGTGCTGCGGAAGACCGAGGGGGTTTCCATGATCGCCTTTGACGAGGACGACATTGTGCGTCACAACCTTGTGCAGCGGATCGTCGAGGCGTACGGTGCGTCCGATAAAGCTCGCGGCGATCGCAAGATCGCCTCACGGGGCGGCGCTGCCGGGTCGATGCCAACTGGCAACGGTCCGGCCCGTTCCATCCTCACGCCCCGCCAGGGAGAAGGGTTCGGATCGGCCTGAGGCGAGGCTCAGCACTCCACCACCATGTCACCGTTAGACAGCGAAGACGGGATCGGCACCAGTGACCACGGCAACGTGGGCGGCGGTGGCCCGGTGGGCAAGCGGCTGACGCTCTGGCTGGTGGGCTCGCCCGGCAGCGTGTGGGCGGTGGCGCTGCTGCTGGGGCTTGGGCTTGTGCTGTCGGCGGCGTCGATCGCGATGAGCCGGCGTGTGCTGGCGTCTCCGGGCCAGGTGATGGACCACACCCGCGCTGCGCGGGTGCCGATCGCGGTGCCCGATGCGCTGGCGACCGAGGCGGCCCGCAAGGCGGCGCGTGAGCGGGCACCGAGGGTGTTCGTGGGCGACGCTGCGCTGATCGATGAGATCGTGACCGACGTGCGCGATCTGCCGCGGGTGACCGCGGAGGCAACGAGCTTTGAAGAGACGACGCCGGACGTTCGTAAGCGGTTTGACCTGAGCACCGAGAGCTGGGCGACGGTGCGGTCGCAGTGGATGGGCGAGCGGGCGAGCGACGCGTGGAACCGCCGGTGCGGCAAGCTGGCGGAACTGCTGCGGGCGCGCCCGATCGTCGATGCGACGGCGTTCGCCCAGCAAAACCGCACGGTTGGAGACCGGGTCGAGCTTGCGATCGGCGACTCGCACGAGACGGTGGCCGCGGCGGACCTGATCAACGCCGACGACCGGCTGCTGGAGACGCGTCTGGGCCAGGTGGCGGTGCAGGCGGGCTTCTTCGGTGATGCGCTGAGCGCAGTGACCTCACGCCTGGCGTTCAAGGCCGCGCCGACGTTTGTGTTTGATGCCCCGGCAACGGCCCAGCGCCAGGACGAGGCCGCGGCCCTGGTCGAGGACACGACGACCCGTGTTGAGCTTGGGAAGCTGCTGTACCGGCGCGGGGAGCGGCTCACCAGCGAGGCGCTGGCGCACGCCGAGATGGAGCAGGCGGCGTACAACCGGTCAGCGCCTGTGGCGCAGCTGGGGGCGGACGCGGGCACGGCGGTGGCGATGATGCTCATCGCCCTTGGGGTCGGGGCGTACCTGGGGACGTTCGCGACGGGGATGGTGGCCAAGCCGCGCCGGCTGGCGGCGCTGTGCGGGCTCTTCGCCGGCTCGGTGATCGTGAGTTGTGTGGCGGCGGTGATCGACGCCAAGCTGATCGCGGCGGCGATGGTTGTGCCGCCGGTCTTCCTGGCGGCGGTGCTGGTGGTTGCGTATGAGCGCCGGACGGCGCTGGCGGTGGGGAGCCTGCTCTCGCTGTGCACCGCGCTGGCGCTGCACCAGCCGCTGGAGGGTGTGGTGCCCCCACTGGCGGGGGTGTGGCTGATGGTGTGGCAGCTCCGCGAGCTGCGCCAGCGCGCTGCGCTGATCCGGGCGGGGTTCTTTACGGGCGTGCTGACGGCGGGCGTGACGGTGCTGATCGGGGCTGTGCGCGTGCCGCTGTCGGAGGGGTCGGCGCAGACGCTGACCGAGGCCGGCTCGGTGGGCGTGGGCGTGCTGCTGGTGGGGTTCGTGGTGCTGGGCCTGCTGCCGTCGATCGAGCGGTCGTTCAAGGTGGTGACCGCGCTGAGCCTGATCGAGCTGCGCGACCCGAGCCACCCGCTGCTGCGCCGCCTGCAGCAGCGCGCACCGGGCACCTACAGCCACAGCATGAACGTGGCGACGCTGGCGGAGTCGGCGGCGCGCGCCATCGGCGGCGACGGGCTGCTGGCCTACGTCGGCGCCCTCTACCACGACGTGGGCAAGATGAACCGCCCGGAGTTCTTCATCGAGAACCAGACGGGCGTAAACCGGCACGACCGGCTCCCCCCGGCGATGAGCACTTTGATGATCGTCAGCCACGTGCCCGACGGGCTGCAGCTGGCGAAGGAGCACAACCTGCCGCGCCCGCTGCACCACTTCATCGAAGGGCACCACGGGACGACGGTGGTTGAGTACTTCTTCCGCAGGGCTGTCAAGCAGTATGACGAAACGTGCGCGGCCGGCGCAGCACGCCCACCGGCGTGCCCGAGCGAGGGTGAGTACCGCTACCCCGGGCCCAAGCCCCGCACGAAGGAAGTGGCGTGCGTGATGGTCTGCGACGCCGCCGAGAGCACGGCCCGCACGATGACCGATCCGTCACCGGTGAAGATCGAGCAGATGGTGCGGGCGATCGCCGATCGCCGGCTGTCGGACGGGCAGTTTGACGAGTGCGAGCTGACGATGGCGGAGTTGACGACCATCGTGGCGACGGTGAGCAAGGCCCTGGCGAGCATCTACCACCAGCGGGTGGTCTACCCGGAGGGGCCCAGGACAGCGCCGGGCGTGCGCCCGGTGGAAACCGAGCCCAAGCCGGCGGATGCTGCGCGGGCGTCATAGCGTGTGAGCGCCATGCGGTTCACCCTCCTCGGTACCGGGACTTCGTCGGGCGTGCCCGCCATCGGGTGCACGTGCGCGGTCTGCACCAGCAGCGACCCGCGCGACAACCGGCTGCGCACCGGCGCGGCGGTGCGGTTTGTGGATGTCGACGGGCGGGCGCGGACGGTGCTGATCGACGCGACGCCGGACCTGCGCCAGCAGGCGCTGCGGTTCGGGCTTGACCGGTGCGACGCCATCCTCTTCACCCACAACCATGTTGACCACACCTTCGGGCTCGACGAGGTGAGGCGCTACAACGCGATGCAGAAGGGGCCGATCGACATCTACGCTGAAGAGCACACGCTGGCGTTCCTCAAGGGCGTGTTCAGGTACATCTTCGACCGCGACGCGAACCTGAACGACTCGTTTGTTGCGAACCTGATCCCCTGGACGATCCGGCCGGGCGAGGCGCTCGATCTGTGGGGGCTGCGCGTGACGCCCGTCCGCCTGCTGCACGGGAAGCTGCCGATCGTCGGCTTCAGGTTCGATACCGGCGGGCTCAGGAACGGGGCCGCCACGGTGAGCGCCGCGGCCGAGGCCGACGCGGCGGCCGACGGCTTCGTCAACCCGTTCCCGCTGGCGTACTGCACCGACGTGAGCGCGGTGCCGCCGGAGAGCTGGCGGTCGCTGGAGGGACTGGGGACGCTGGTGATCGACGGCCTCCGCCATCGGGCCCACCCGACGCACCTGACGGTGGCTCAGGCGCTCGATGTCGTGGAGCGGGTGCGGCCGCGGGCGGCCTATCTGACGCACATCTCCCACGACCTGGGGCACGCGGCGACCGAGGCGGAGCTGCCCGAGGGTGTGCACATGGGGTTTGACGGGCTCACACTGAGCGATGAACGCCTGGGGGAGCCGCAGAGCCTGACCTGAAGCCACGGTACCGCTGTCGTCGCAAGATCGCCGCTGGCGCCCGCGATACACCAGACATCACCCGAATAGAAGCTGCTCGCGCGGGGCTTTTCCGTGCGGGCCGCCTACGCTTGCGGCCCTATGGCGAAGACCCGCGAGATCAAGAAACGCATCAAGGCCGTCGGCAACATCGCCCGCATCACCAAGACGATGCAGATGATCGCCACGAGCAAGTTCGCCCGCGCCCAGGCGGCGGCCACGGCGACCAAGCCTTACACCGAGGCGCTCTTCGGGCTGGTGACGGAACTCGCGGCGACCGCCGGCGACATGAACCACCCGCTGATCACCGGCGCATCGAGCAAGAAGCCCGGCGCTGGCGAGGTGACGCTGGTGCTCACGAGCGACCGCGGCCTGGCCGGCCCGTACAACGGGTCGGTGCTGCGCACGGCGATGCTGCACCTGCGTGCGCACCCGGCGTCGAAGCCCGGCGCGGGCGGCATCATCGAGGTGGTGGGCAAGAAGGGGAACAGCTTCCTGAAATACAACGCCGTGCCGGTGTCGCAGATGCACACGCAGTTTGGCGACAAGCCGACGTTCGAGAAGGTCGGGGCGCTGGCCCAGTCGTACATGGACCGGTTCATCGCGGGCGAGATCAGCGGCGTGAGCGTGGTATCGATGCGGTTTGTCTCCGCCGGGCGCCAGGTGCCCGAGGTGACGCAGCTGCTGCCGCTCAAGCCCGTCGCCACCAAGGCGAGCGCCGAGGCCGAAGCCGGGAAAGCCAAGCTCGTCTACGAGTTCAGCCCCGAGGGTGAAGAACTGCTGGCCCGCCTGCTGCCCGAGACGGTCAAGGCGACGCTCTTCCAGGTCTTCAACGACGCGGTGGTGAGCGAGCACGTCGCCCGTATGGTCGCCATGAAGAGCGCAACCGACGCGGCCAAGAAGGCCCGCAAGCTGCTGACGCGCGACTACAACCGCGCGCGACAGGCGCAGATCACCACCGAGCTGTCGGAGATCATCGCTGGCGCAGCCAGCCTTGGTTGATCGGGCCCGGCCTCGAGCGAGACACCTTGGCGAGCATCCTGTTCCTTGCGCCGTCGCTGCTGCCGTGCCGGCTGCACGAGCTGGCGCGCGGGAAGCACGTGCCGCACGCCGCGCCGGACTCGTGCGCTGCGTCCTCTCATTGGAAATGGAATCACAAACGCCCCGGCTCGGAGCCGCGGCGTGAGGGTTGTGGGCACAAAGCGGCGGTGGCTCCGCGGTCACCCGCCCATCGGGTCGGCCGGTGCATCCTCGGCGGGCGCGCCGGGTGCCTCGGGCAGCACGGTGAACCGCATCGAGCTCTCGGGGGTGTAGTACTTCTTGAACGCCTGCTTGACGTCGTTGGCGGTGAACGACTCGATCGCGGCCTTGGCGCCGATGACATCGTCGAGGTTGCGGCCGCGGTAGGTGAACGCGCTGAGCGACCCGGCCCACCACGACGTTTGCTTCATGCTCTCGTCGATCGTGCTGAGCACCTGCCTGCGGGCGGTGGCCAGCTCGTCCTCGGTCGGCCCTTCGGCGGCGAA
>JAUXUZ010000234.1 GCA_030680655.1 Phycisphaerales bacterium | reverse complement strand
GCGTTCAGCGAGCGGACCGCGCCGACGGTCAGCGTGATGGGGCTCTTGATCTGCTCGTTGCGGATGGCGGGGTCGTAGAAGTGCTCGCTCATGAGCACCTTCTTGAGCAGCCTGCCGACGTGGTAGTCGCTGCGGAAGCTGGTCGCCATCTCGTTGACGACGGTGTTGGCCGCGGAGTCGATCTCGCGGTTGCCGGTTGGGAAGTCGCCGACGAAGTAGCGGTAGAGCTTGGCGGAGATGAACTGTGCGCAGGCCCGCTGGCGGAGGATGACGTCGACGAAGCCGTGCCCGTCGATCTTGCCCGAGGCGCCCAGGATGCTCTTGTTGCCGGCGTCGTGGTTGTTCTTGTCGAACTGGAAGCTGTCGTCGCGGAAGGTGAAGCCGGTGAGGGCCTTGGCGCCCTCCTTGATGTCGTTCTCGGTGTAGTTGCCGACGCCGAGGCTGAAGAGCTCCATGAGCTCGCGGGCGAGGTTCTCGTTGGGCTTGTTCTTGCGGCTGTCGTTGTTGTCCAGGTAGGCGATCATCGCCGGGTCTTCGACGATCTTGTGGAGGAACTCGGCGAAGTTGCCGGCGGCGTACTTGCGGAAGAGCTCGTTCTGCGCGAACATGTGGTACGAGTCTTCGATGGTGCGGTAGGACGTGGCGAAGTGCCCGTGCCAGAAGAGCGTCAGCTTCTCCTGCATCGGGCGGCTGGTCTCGATCATCTTCTTCAGCCACCACTGCTGGAGGCGCTTCATCTGCTCGCGGTCGTTGCGCTCGGCCTGCTGGCGGCGCAGGCGCACCTCGGCGAGCTTGTCCTCGTCGCGCGATGCCTGCGCGCGGCGGGCTTCTGCACGCTCGTCGGCCGAGGCGGGGCGCATGATGTCCTTGTCGAACAGATCGGGCGCGACGTCGTCGTCGGCGACCTTGTCGAAGTTGATGAGGTAGTCAACCGATTTCTCGAGGCCCCAGCTCTGAAGAGCCTGGACCTGCTGCGGTGTGCCGCCGAAGCCGGCGCGCCACAGCAGGTGGCGTGCTTCGTCGAAGCCGAACTTTCTTGGCGACAACTGGGAGAGCGAAGACGACACGCCGCGGCGGATGGGCTGGGCCGGGGCTGGTGTGTTCGCTGGAGCGGGCTGGGTGAACATTCGATGGACCCTCCGTGTCATGCCGCCACCGGAGCCGTCTGGCAGGTTGAAGCCAAGCGCGTGCACCGGTCCGACCACGTACAGACTATCGGGAAAACGCCGCTGGGCCCACTCTATTGCACGCCCGAAATGGTGCTTATCGCGGCGTGTATACGGCTTGGGCGCCCCCGCGCGGCCGGCCTTGTGGGGATCTCTGGTCCAAGAAAAGAGCCCGCTCTGCGCGGGCTCTCAGGGTCACTTGATGGAATTCAAACGGCCGCGAAGGCGGCCGGGACGGATTTACTTCGCCTTCTTCTCACCCTTAGGGGCCTTGGCGGGCTTTTCGGCGGCTTCTTCCTTCTTCTGGACCGGCTTGGCGGTTTCGAACTTGGCCGACTTGTCCTTGGAGCGCTTCTCGCCGCCCTCGGCGCCCTCCGCGGTGCCCTCGGCACCCTCGGCCTTGGGGGCCTCGTCGCGGTCGCGGCGGCCGGTGCTCAGCTCGCGATCGGGCTTGACGTGCAGCTTGACCTCGGCCTCAAGCGGAGCGTTGTCTTCCTTCTTCGCGGCCTTGGGCTTGGCCTTGGCGACCACGTCCTCATCGGGTACGGCCTGCAGCTGGAACTTGATGGTGACGGTGTAGTCACCGACGCGCTTGATCGGCTGGCCGAGGCGAACCTCGCGGTCGGCGATGCCCTTGAAGCCAGACTTCTCGAGCTCGGCGGCGAT
>JAUXUZ010000224.1 GCA_030680655.1 Phycisphaerales bacterium | reverse complement strand
AGGGGTGGGTGGGATGGGGGTTGGCGGGGCGGTGGGGGTGAGCATCATGCAGTCGCAGATCAGCGGGGCCTGCTGCATCCGCCTGGCGGCGGCGCCGGGTGAGAGCGGTGTAACGGTCGTGCTGTATATGGACACGCGCGGGCGTGAAGCGCGGCCGCGGGCGGGATCGGTGGAGATCGCCAATGCGCTCGCGAGCGTCGGCGGGGCGTGCCTTGGCCGGTTGAGCGCGACGGAGCTTGAGCAGCGGCGTGCGAGCCTTGAGCTGGAGCTTCGCAGCGCGCGTGTGCTGCAGGAGCAGCTGCTGCCGCCGGCGAAGGGGTCAGCGCTAGGGGGGTTGCTGCGCTACGCGCTGCTGAGTCTGCCGGGGCGGGTTGTCGCCGGTGACATCGTCGACCTCATGGAGCTTGGCGGGCAGCGCGTAGCGGTTGTGCTGGGTGATGTGATGGGCAAGGGAGCGGCGGCGGGGATGCTGATGTCGGCGGTGCAGGCGCGGCTCTCGCAGGGTCTGCTGGACGGGGTGCCGATGGGCGAGCTGCTCGACCGTGTGAACAAGGACACGTGCGCGCGGTGCCCGGGGATGATGGTGTCGCTGTGGGTTGGCGTTGTTGACCTGGGCGAGCGGAGGCTCTCGTATGTTGATGCCGGGCACGGCATGGCGCTGCACCGGCGCACCGGCGATGGGGAGGGCGTGAGCGAACTGGTGTCGGGTGGCGGGCTGGTGCTGGGAGGCGCAGAGGACTCGGTGTACGAGGTGGCCAGTGTGGAGTTGAAGGAAGGGGACCGTGTGCTGCTGTTTACTGACGGCATCCCGGAGCAGCCGGACCTGAAGGGGATTGAGTTTGGTGTTGAGCGTGTGCGGGAGTGCTTCCGGCGGCCGCTGGCGGGTCTTGACCACCTGCCCGACCTGCACGCGACGATGCTGACGCACGCGAACGGTGCGGTGCAGCGGGATGACATCACGGCGATCGTTCTGGAGTTTGTTGGGTGAGCGGGGTGGGGAACGTGTGTTGGTGTGTTGGCGGCGCACGGGTGGTGGCCCGGGATTCGGCATCGCGGCTTGCGGTTCGCTAAGCTCCCGGCCTGAATGAATCCAACGACGATCGGCCCATACCAGGTCCTGCGTGAACTCGGCCGGGGCGGCATGGGTGAGGTCTTCCTCGCAAAGGACCCGCGTCTCGACCGTCAGGTGGCGATCAAGGCGTTGCCCGCCCACCTCTCCCAGGACCCCGACCGCCTCGCCCGCTTCCAGCGTGAGGCCAAGGTGCTGGCGTCGCTCAACCACCCCGGAATCGGCGCGATCTACGGCCTTGAAGAGTCCGGCGGACACCAGTACCTGATCCTGGAGTACATCGAGGGTGAGACCCTCGCCGACCGTCTGGCGAGCGGGGCGATCCCCGTCGACGAGACGCTCCGGATCGCCAAGCAGATCGCCGAGGCCCTCGAGGTCGCGCACGAGAAGGGGATCGTCCACCGAGACCTCAAGCCGGGCAACGTGATGGTCAGCGCCGACGACGCCGTGAAGGTGCTCGACTTCGGTCTCGCCCGCACCGCCGACGGCTCGCCCTCGAGCACCGGCATGCCGGCCCCCGACCCGTCGGCCAACACTGCGCCGATTCAATCGCCGACAATCCCTGGCGCGATTATGGGCACGGCCGGGTACATGTCACCCGAGCAGGCCCGCGGCAAGGCCGTTGACAAACGCTCCGACATCTTCTCCTTCGGCTGCGTCCTCTACGAGATGCTCACGGGCGTCGGCCCCTTCCCAGGAGAGACGGCAACCGACTCGCTGGGCGCGATCTTGCACCGCGAGCCCGATTGGGCGCTGCTCCCCCCCTTGACACCGCCACGGGCCCGCGAGCTGCTGCGGAACTGTCTGGCGAAGGACCGCCGCAACCGGCTGCACGACATCGGCGATGCGAGGCTGGAGCTCGAACGTGCGATCGCCGGGCAGGAGTGGTCCTTGGCCGTCGCTTCGACGCCCGTGCCCAAGAGAAGGCAATTCCTCGCCATCGGCGCGGCGTGCGCGTTGGCGCTGCTGGCCGGTGGGACCGGTTGGGTGCTGGCGAGCTGGCTCACGCGCCCCGCGCCAGTTGCGGCTGCGCCGCGGCAGACGTTCCATGTCTCCACGACCATTCCCAGCAAGCCGCCCTTCACCTCGCTGGTGGGCATCTCCCCGGATGCGAGGTTCCTGGTCTATACCGCCTGGCCCGAACTGGAACCTGAGAGTGAGAAGCCCCAGGGCGTGCTGGTCGTGCGCCGGCTCGATCGCGACGAGACCATCGTGATCGAGGGCAGCGAAGGGGCGAGGAACGCCGCGCTGTCGCCGGACGGGCGCTCGGTGGCGTTCGCCGGTGCCAAGGACCGTGCCGGCACCAGGTTCCTGCTCAAGAAGGTCGCGCTGGACAATGGGCGACCTTCGGGTAAGCCCGAGACGATCTGCGATCTCGCGCAGCCTTCACAGTTCTCACTGGGTTGGGCGTCGGACCGCGAAGTTGTTTTTTCGCCGCAGACTGAGCAGACAATCTACGCCGTTGCGGCATCCGGCGGTGAGCCGCGGGTCGTCCTCCGCAAAGAACGCGCCGAGGGCCTTGAGGGTTGGGATAACTTTCTCCCGCTGGTCGCGGGGCAGTCCGTCCTGGCCACGCACTATTCGATTGCGGACCAGAAGATCAAGGTCAATACCGAAGTCATCGATCTCGCGACGGGGAAGCGGACGCTTGTGTTCCCTGACGCAAGCGCCGCCCAACTCGTGACCGACGCCGCGCAAGGGGGGACTCTCCTGGTGGCGCTCAAATCCGACCAGGCGAGTCTGGTTGCTGTGCGGTTTGATCCGGGCACGCTGCGCACACTCGGCGACCCAGTGAGGGTGTGGAGCGGCAACAACGTCAACCAGTTTGTCCTCTCGCCCAGCGGCACGCTCGCGTTGTCAACGCGTCCATCGGACTCTTCGGACCGGCGCCTGGCATGGCTCGACGACAAGGGGCAGTCCCAGCCCATCCCTGGACCGACGCGGGCCTTCTCGGAGATCGTGGTCTCGCCGGATGGCGGGCGTGTGCTGGCCAACCTGGAGGTGAGCAGCCCGGGTGAATTGAGTTCCGAACTGTGGGTGCAGGACCTGACACGCCGCACGTCTACACGAATCCCGATCCAGGGCTGGGCCCAGGGCTTGATGTGGAGCCCCAACGGGCAGCGGATCGTGCACGGCGCTTTCGCCAAGGACGAGTTTTCGATCATGGAGCGGCCGGTGAGCGGACCGGGCGAGGCGGTCAAGATGTATGCGACGCCGCTCGCTCAGCAGATGTTTGTGATGCCCTCGGCTTGGTCGCCTGACGGAGAGACTCTGGCGATTGTTCAGACGGGTGTAAATGGCGGCGGGGGCGATGTGCTGATGCTGGAGCAGGAGGCGGGAGCGGGGGTCACATGGAAGGCCACACCCTACCTGAACTCCCCCGCCGACGAGCACGCCCTGCGATTCTCGCCCAACGGCAAGTGGGTGCTGTTCTGTTCGGTCGAGTCCGGGCGGCACGAGTTGTACGTGCAGCGGTTCACGGGCACCGGATCGGGCGCGAAGGACGCCGCGAGCGGGCGCGTGCAGGTCTCGACGAACGGACACGACGGTGCGGCCTGGTGGAGCCCCGACGGCAAGGAACTCCGCTTCATCGACGCCAACAGGCAGGTCGTGAGCGTTGAGGTGAAGACGGAACCTACATTCTCCGCGTCGCTGCCGAAGGTGCTGTACAGCCTCAAGGAGTTGAAGACCAGGAACTTCTCGTGGTCACCTGACGGGCGCTTGATGGTCATCATGGAAGGGGAGAACGAGCGGGCGAATCGGATTGACCTCGTCGTGAACTTCTTAGATGACCTCCGCGCCAAGATGACGCCGACGAAGTAGCGGCCTCAAGGCCGGGCAGAACGCGGCGGTACAGCCGTTTCAGCAGACGCGATCGAATCACTCGCCCCCCATCACCGTCGTCCGTTGCCACTCACCCTTCTTCTTCGCCGCGGCCGCCACCGCCGCTGGCCCGTCCGCGTGGTCCGCGGCCAGGTACATCAAGGTGGTGTTCCCGATCTTGATCCGATCCCCGTCGCTGAGCGCAACATCCAGAACGACCTGCTTCCCGTTTACAAACACACCGTTGGCACTCCGGTAATCACCGGCGACCCGCTTGGCCAGCCGCTCATCCAGCCGAATCTGCAGGTGCTTGCGCGAGACCAGCGAGTCGAGGATCTGGTACGTGCAGGTGTCGTCGCGGCCAAACGACACGAGCGGTATGTTCAGCGGGAAGTGCGTGCCTTCCCCGGGGCCCTCGATTAGCACGAGCGATGGCATTGGTGGTACCTCCTGTTGATGCTATGCGTGAACGGCGGTCGGGTAGTTGAGGGGCTTTTCCAAGCCGAGTTGGAGGCGCGGGAGTCAGAGCGCAAGCGGCCCGGTGCTGTCGGCGAAGGCCTGCTGCGGTGCGCCAGCGCGGTCGAGCATGGAGAGGTAGAGGTTGCAGAGGGGGGTTTCTTTGGGGGTCTTGATGAGGCGTCCGGTGCGGATGGCGCTGCTGCCGGCGCCGCCCTTGCCGGCGATGACGATGGGGAGGTTCTCGTGGTTGTGCCGGTTGCCGTCGCTGATGCCGCCGCCCAGGAGGATGAGGGAGTTGTCAAGGAGTGATGCGCTGCCGTCGCCCTCGCGGGTCTGTGAGAGCTTCTGGACGAAGCGCGCGAAGCGTTCGACGTGGAAGCGGTCGATCTTGCGGATCTTCTCGACCATCTGGTTGTTGTTCTCGTGGTGTGAGAGGTGGTGGTGCCCTTCCTTGATGCCGATCTCTGGGAAGGAGCGGTTGCTGCCGTCGTTGGCGAGCATGAAGGTGCCGATGCGGGTGGTGTCGGTCTGGAAGGCGAGCAGGAGCATGTCGTACATGAGGTCCATGTGCTCGCTGACCTTGTCGGGGATGCCGGCGGGCGCGGGGGTTGCGGGGAGTTTGCGCGGCGTTGTCTCTTTCTGGGCGCGCTGGATGCGCTGCTCGATCTCGCGGACGGCGGTCTGGAACTGGTCGAGCTTGCGCTGGTCGGCACTGCCGAGCTTGTTCGCGAGCGTGCGGGTGTCTTCGAGGACGAAGTCGAGGATGCTCTGGCGGCGGCTCATGCGTTCCTTGGCCGCGGCGGCCTGGGTGGCGTCGCCGAAGAGGCGCTCGAAGGCGACGGCGGGATCGATGACCTTGGCGACGGGTGTGGTCTCGTCGCGCCAGGAGATGTTGGAGGAGTAGGCGCAGGAGTAGCCGGAGTCGCAGTTGCCGGCGGAGGGTCCGTGCTCGCAGCCGAGCTCGATGGAGGGGAGGCGGGTGCGGTCACCGAGTTTGGACGCGGCGAGCTGGTCGATGCTGACGCCGTTGTGGATGTCGTTGCCGGCGGTCTTGCGGGCCTGACTGCCGGTGAGGAAGGAAGCGGAGGAGCGGGCGTGGTCGCCGGGGCCGTCGCCGTTGGCGCGGGCTTTTTTGAGGGTGAGGCCGGTGATGATGTTGAGGTGGTTGCGGACGGGCGCGAGCGATTCGAGGGTGGGAGAGAGTGAGAAGACGTTCTCGGCGGCGCCGGCGACGGGCTCCCAGGCTTCGTAGTTGACGCCGTTGGGCATGAAGACGAAGGCGAGGCGGGTGGGGGGTGCGGCGGCTGCGCCGGTGGAGGCGAGCGTTGCTGCGCTGGCGGAAGCAGGTTGAAAACCTGCACCACGCATGCCCTCGAACAAGGGGAGGGCCATGGAGACGCCGAGGCCGCGGAGGACTGTGCGACGTGAGATGGTGGTGGGCATGGGTGGCTCCGGGGGGGCGGGGGGAAGAGTTCAAAGTTCAAAGTCAAGGCATCGAGGCACCCTCATCCGTCACTCGCAGAGCCTCGTGACACCTTCTCCCAGCGGAGCTGGGAGAAGGACTTGGGCCGGGTCAGTCATTGGCGGGCTTCCTTCCGCGGCAGGTCCGGAATGTTTCGCTGAGGGTGATCGACTCGATGAGGGCTGAGAGTTTGTCGCCGTTGGCGCGGGTGCGCTGGGCGATCTGGCGGATGGCGGGGCGGTCGAAGGGTTCGACGCCGCGGCCGAGTGCGTAGGTGAGGAGCTTGGCGCTGAGGGCCTCGATGAACTGGTCACTGCGTGCAAGGAGTGTGCGCTTGAGGTCGTCGGCGCCGGTTAGGTGGATGTCGCCCGGGAGCGTGCCGGTGGCGTCGATGGGTTTGCCGTTCTCGGTGTCGCGCCAGCGGCCGATGGCGTCGAAGTGTTCGAAGGAGAGGCCGATGGGGTCGAGGCGGTTGTGGCACGAGGCGCAGCTGGCGCTGGCGGTGTGGATGGCGAGGCGCTCGCGCACAGTGGCGTTCTCACCGGCGGCGTGGGCGGCCTGGTCGAGCGGCGGGATGTCGGCGGGTGGCGGGGGCGGGGGCGCGCCGAGGATCTGGTCGAGGACGAAGAGGCCGCGTTTGACGGGGCTGGTGTGGGTGGTGTTGCTGGTGAGGGTGAGGATGGCGCCCATGGTGAGGACGCCGCCGCGCGGGGAATCGGCGGGGAGCGTGACGCGGCGGAAGTTGTCGCCCTTGACGCCGGGGATGTTGTAGAAGGAGGCGAGGCGCTCGTTGACGAAGGTGGCGCGACTGCTGACGAATTCGAGGATGCCGCCCTCGCGGTCGGAGGCGAGGATGTCACCGAGGAAGAGCGTGGCCTCGGTGACCATGTCGTCGCGGAGCTGGTCGGTGTAGTCGGGGAAGCGTGCGCGGTCGATGGCGATGGAGTCGAGCGCGCGGAGCTGGAGCCACTGGCCGGCGAAGTTGTCGACGAAGGCGCTGGAGCGCGGGTCGGCGAGCATGCGGCGTGTCTGTGCGGCGAGGGCCGCGTCGGTTGCGAGCGAGCCGTCTGCGGCGGCGTCGAGGAGGGGCTGGTCGGGCGGCGCGCTCCAGAGGAAGTAGGAGAGGCGGCTGGCGAGTTCATAGCCGTCAAGTGTGTATCGTGCCGCGGGGTTGGCGGCATCGCTCGAGGGGGCGGCAACGGAACGGAAGAGGAAGTTGGGTGAGACCAGGACGGCGGCGAGGGTGGTGCGGATGGCGGGCTCGAACGCCTGGGCTGGCTTGCCGGTGCGTTGGGCGCGGAAGAGACGGAGGATCGCGGCGGTCTGCGCGGGTGAGACGGGTCGGCGGTAGGCGCGGGTGGCGAAGTCGGCGAGGATGGCCTGGGCGCGAGCGGCTTCGCTCGCGTTGCGCGGGAGCGCGGCGGCGGGCTGGAAGATGCGGGCCCACTGGGCGGGTCGCTCGGTGGTGGCCTCGTCGAGAGGGCCGGCGACGGTGATCGACTCGACGCCGAGGTTGCGGTCGGCCTTGTCCTTGATGTAGTAGTCGTTGAGGAAGTTGGCGGAGAGGGTGTGCGTGCCGCGGGTGAGGCGGGCGCGGAACTGGAAGTCCTGCGGCTTGTCGCGCGTGCCGGAGACGGTGAAGGTGGTGAGGTCGCGTTCGCCGTCGCGCAGGGCCATGCGAGCGCGTTCGTCGCCGGCTTTGGTCTCCCAGGCGCGGATGCGGATGAGGTAGTCGCCGGTGAGCGGGGCTGCGAAGCGGGCGGAGGCGGGGCCGTTTGAGTAGAGGAAGAAGCCGCCGCTGGGGAGGGGTTGGCCCGTCTTGCCCTCGAGCGGGCGGAGGGTGCGTGGGTGGTCACCGAGCTCGACGGCGGGCCCGAGGGCGGTGTCGATGGCGGTCTCGGCGGCGGCGAGGTACTGCTCGACGGCCAGGGGTGAGGTGGAGAGGACGTCGGCGACGTTGTCGAAGCCGTAGCCGGTGTCGTCGCGTGGGAGCTTCGCGGCGAGGTCGACGGAGGCGGGGTCGATGCCGAGGAGGTCGCGGAGGGTGTTGCGGTATTCGGTGCGGTTGAGCCGGTGGATGGTGAACCAGCCGGGGTCGATGGGGGCATCGGTGGGCGTGTAGGCGAGGGCGGCGTCAATCCATTGGGTGATGACGAGGCGCTCGTGGTCGGTGGGGATGGGGGCGGGTTGGCGGGGGCAGCTGGGCTTTGGCTTGGGGGGCATGGCCGCGGTGGCGACCATCTCTTTGATCAGGCGCAAGTCAAGGTCACCGGTGAGGGCGGCGTTGAGCGAGGTGAGCTGGTCGAGGTGGACGTCGCCCTTGGCGGTGTCTCCCTGGTGGCAGGCGAGGCAGTAGGTAGCCAGGAGCGGGGCGACGTCCTGGGTGAAGCGGCGGTCGAGGTCGGTGGCGAGCTCGTCGCGCGGGGGGTTGGGCGCTGATGCTGGCGGCTGGTAGGCGGAGAGGGCGAGGAGGAAGAGGGATGACGCCGCGAGCGCGCAGGCGAGCAGTCGCCGGGCGGGATGGTTGGGGCGGCGGGTCATCGCGTGCTTTGAGTGTACAGCAAAGCGGGGGCGAGTACGAGCAATCTCTGGGGTTTGTTGATCCGGTGGCGCGGGCCCGGTTGCGGGCGATGGGCACTAGGCTTGCGGCTATGGCGAGCAGGTTCAAGTCACCGCGGCGGGTTGTTGTGAAGGTGGGCAGCGCGGTGCTGGCGCGCGGCGGTGTGCTGAGCCGCGCGTGCGTGCGTCGGTTGGCGCGGGATGTGAACGGGTGTTTGCGGGCGGACGCGAAGCGGCGGGTGGTGCTGGTGTCGTCGGGGGCGATCGCGTCGGGGTTCCGCGCGCTGGGGCTTGAGCGCCGGCCGATGTCGATCGCCGACAAGCAGGCTGCGGCGGCGGTGGGGCAGCCGCGGCTGATGGCGGAGTACGCGGCGGCGTTCGGCGCGCTGCGCCCGGCGCGGACGCTGGCGCAGGTGCTGCTGACGTCTGACGACCTTGAGGACCCGGAGCGTTTTCTCAACGCGCGTCACACGCTGGAGCGGCTGCTGGATGCGGCTGTGGTGCCGATCATCAACGAGAACGACTCGGTGAGCTTCGAGGAGATCAAGCTCGGTGACAACGACCGTCTGAGCGCGCTGATGGCGGGGCTGGTGGAGGCGGACTTGCTGATCATGCTCTCGAGCGTGCCGGGGGTGTGCCGCGCGGGGAAGCGCGAGGGGGAGTACGGCGCGGTTGTGCCGGTGATCCGCTCGCTGGAGGAGGCGCTCGAGCACGTGTCGGCGGGTGTGAGCGGCGAGGGGACGGGGGGGATGGCGAACAAGGTCGGCGCTGCGTGCCGCGCGGCGGCGCGGGGGATCGGCGTGGTGATCGCGGACGGGGGGATGGACGACGTGGTGCGGCGGGTGGTGGCGGGTGAGGAGGTAGGGACGTACTTCCCGCCGGCGGGCGTGGCGGAGAAGCGAGCCGTACGTGGGAGGAAGTTGTGAGCGCAGTTGCGCTGGCAGCGCGTGGAGCGCGGGCGGCGTCGCGCACGCTGGCGACGCTGAGCACGGCGGCGAAGAACGGCGTGCTGCTCGAACTCGCGGCGCGGATCGAGGCCGGCACTCTGGGGGTGCTGGCGGCGAACGCGGCGGACCTGGCGACGGCCGCAGCGGGGGGGCTCTCTTCGCCGAAGCTCCAACGGCTGGCGTTGAGCGCGGCGGATGTAGGCCAACTGAGCGAGCGTCTGCGGGTGATCGCGGCTCTGCCTGATCCGGTGGGGGTGGTGACGCGCGAGTCGGTGGTGCCGACGGCCGATGGCGGCTTGCTGCGGGTGCGGCGGGTGCGTGCACCGCTGGGTGTGGTCGCGATGATCTACGAGGCGCGGCCCGCGGTGACGATCGACGCGATGGCGCTGTGCTTCAAGGCGGGGAACGCGTGCATCCTCAAGGGCGGCAAGGAGGCGGACGCGACGAACCGTGCGCTGGCCGCGATCGCACGTGCCGTGCTCTCGGATCGCGGCGTGCCGGAGGCGGCGATGACGCAGGTGACGGCTTCATCGCGCGACGACTTGCGGGAGTTGCTGACGCTCAAGGACGACATCGACCTGGTGATCCCGCGGGGTGGGCGCGAGCTGATCGAGTTTGTGTGCGCACACTCGCTGATCCCGACGGTGCAGCACTTTCAGGGTGTGTGCCATATTTACGTTGACGGAGCGGCCGACCTTGAGCGGGCGGTGGAGGTGTGCGTGACGGCCAAGACGAGCGCGCCGGCCACGTGCAACGCCGCCGAGTGCATCCTGGTGGACCGTGCGGTGGCGGTGGAGTTTGTGCCGGTGCTCGCGGCGGCGTACGCGCGGGCGGGCGTGGAGGTGCGCGGGACGGAGGAGGTCGTGTCGCTGGCTGGGGGTGCGGGCGGCGGGCGAATAAAGCTCGCGGCGGCGGACGACTTTGGGCGTGAGTTTCTTGATCTGATCGTTGCGGTGCGAGTGGTCGACGGTGTTGAGGGGGCGGTTGCGCACATCGGCGAGTTTGGATCGAACCACACCGAGGCGATCCTGACGCGCGACACCGGGCCGGGGGGCGCGGCCGAACGGTTCGTGGGCGCGGTGCAGAGTTCGTGCGTGCTGGTGAACGCGAGCACCCGGTTCAACGACGGGTTTCAGCTGGGGCTGGGTGCGGAGATCGGCATCTCCACCAGCCGCGTGCACGCGTACGGCCCGATGGGGCTGGAGGAGCTCACGACGCAGCGGTGGGTGGTGGAGGGGAGCGGGCAGGTGCGTTGAGGCGTGGCTCAGGCCTTTGCGGCGGGGTCCTTGCCTTCTTCGATCATGCGGATCTCGTCGAGCCGGCGCTCGTGGCGGCCGCCCTGGAACGGGGTGGAGAGCCAGCGCTCGGTGATCGACTCGATGAGGCGCTGGCCCAGCAGGTCGGCGGAGAGGCAGAGGATGTTGGCGTTGTTGTGCGTGCGGCTGATCTCGGCGGTGAGCTCGTCGTGGACGACGGCGGCGCGGACGCCCTTGACCTTGTTGGCGGCGATGCACATGCCGATGCCGGTGCCGCAGATCAGCACGCCGCGGTCGATCTCGCTGGCGGCGACGGCCTTGCCGACGGTGAAGGCGGGGATGGGATAGTCGCTGGCATCGCCGGCGAGGGCTGAGAAGTCACTGACAGTGTGGCCGAGGCTCTTGAGCCGGTCGCTGAGCATGCGGGCGGTGTTGGCGCCGCGGTGGTCCGCACCGATGCCGATGTTCATTTGGCGGACTCCTTGAGGCGGGCGGTGACGAGCTGGGCGATCCGGGCCGCGGTGTCATCATACTGGCGCTGGGTGCCGCCGATGGGGTCGGGCACGTCGCGGCCGTTTGGGTCGAGCAGCTGCGCCGAGCGTGCGCCGAGGCGCTGGGCCTCGCGCAGGTGCGAGGCGGTCATGGTGTAGACCTCGTCCGCCCAGCGGATGGCGGTGGCGTCGAGCGGCCGGGCGCCAGCGGAGTGCGCGTCGACGCCCTGGCGGCGGAGTGACTCGAGGGCTTCGCGCGAGGTGGGCTCGCCGGGCGCGGCGGTGACGCCGGCGGAGGCGGTTTCGATCGGGATGGAACCGGCAGCGCTGCGTTCGGCGAGATGGCGGGCGATCTGCTCGGCCATCGGGCTGCGGCAGGTGTTGCCGGTGCAGACGAAGAGGATGTGGAGCGTGAGGCGGTTGCGGATGGTGTCGGCGGACAGGGCGCCTGTGCGCTCGACCTTGAAGCCACCGGCGAGCGGGAGCCGCACGAGCGTTGATGGGAGGCCGCTGCCGTCTGGCCCGGGCACCTGGGTGAAGGAGATGTCAGCGGCGGCGAGGCGTTCGCGCGCCTGATCGACGGTTGTGCAGAGGGTGGGTGTGTCGCCGATCTGGAGCGGGACGCCACGCGCAAGGATCGGCCCGTGCGTGGAGATGAAGTCGATGGCCGCGGCGTGGTCGGGGACCCTGACCCAGAGCGAGCGGCCGTCGTCTGCGGCGGTGCCGAGGTGTTGGCGGAGCGATACGAGCGAGGCGTCAGCGAGTTCGATGGCGAGTGTGACTGGGCCGGGGAGGAGACGTGCGATGCTGCGCCGCGTCAGCGGGGTCGCATCGGGGATGACGCGGAGGATTTCAGCGGGATTGGAGGCATGCCAGGTGAGGGGGGGCTCAGCATAGTTGGTAATTGTTTGGTATTTATCGGCCGATTTGTGTGTCGCGAGGGCCTGAAGGGCACCTCGAAGCGCCTGAATCGAATCACCTGAAGCCTGGGCTGCGAGTCCTGGGACAGTCTCGGTTGGGAGTAGATAGACCCCACGATTGGGCGCGCAACTACTCCCTGTTGTAGCAGGATCGGCCATACCCCCCCGTTTTTGGTGGTCGGTGGGCATGTGCTGGTTCAGTATGGTGCGGGCGCGGTGTTCATTGTGTTCGAAAGTGCCGTGAATCTGGGTAGATCTGAAGGTCTGGCGGCAAAAAATGGGGGTGAAAAACTGACCATTTTGGTTGACACAATCGCGGCAGAGTGTATCTTGATGATGGAGTGTTGGGCATTTTGGCGGAGTCAGGCCCGCCAGAGTCCACCAAGCGATACATCCGTAGATCGGCTGTTCCGGTTTGCGTGACTGCTTGGGGAGTGCGCTTTGTGCGGCAAATGCACAGAGCGGAGATTGGGAGGATTGAACTGTGAAGACTACGAACAGTGTTGCTCTTGCTGCGATCTTGGCCGGCTTTGCCGGGTCGGTCGCTTCAGCTGATGTTGTCCGCGACCTTGGTGGCGGCTGGCAGGTGATCATCGCTGGTGCGATCGCCGACCAGATCGACATCGTGGCCGACGGCTACGTGACGGTCGACGGCGTTCGCACGCTGGTGATCGAGAAGTTCGCCGAGTTCCGCGACTATGACCCCCAGACGGGCCTGTTCGGCGGTTTGTCGGTTCAGTTCCGCCAGGTGGGGACCGACGCCAACACGGCGACGCGGATCATCATCACCGACGAGGCGCTGTACAACAACACCGGCCAGGCGTGGACCGGCTTCCGGATGCAGCTGATCGACGGCGGCCAGGTCGGGTTTGACTCGGCCGCGACGTTCGCCAGCGGTTTCTCGATCGGGCCGTTCACGACCACGACCTACAGCGCCGGCAACACCCAGGTTGACTTCGGTGGCGGCACCGTCGCCGCCGGCGGCATCTGGTACCCCGGCCTCGGCTCGGGTGGTCTGGTGATCAATGTGGATCTCTCCAGCCAGAGCCCGGTCGTTTTCACGCTGAAAGAGACCCCTACCCCCACCCCCGGCGCTGCTGCGCTGATGGGCCTGGGCATGCTGGCCGGCTCACGCCGCCGCCGGTAATTGACCGAAACTTCTGTCTCGACGGTGTGAAAACACCGTCGGGGCCTTGCTTGTCGCGTCGTGGCCGCAGCCCCGGGAAGGGCGGCGGCTCACAAGTTCAGGAAGGTCCTTTGTAAACCGGTCGGCATGGAGGCGTGGTGGCGTCATGCACACCGAGCTGTTGGATCAGCCGGCTGTGGTACGCACACGCGTCTTCAGGACGAAGGGGAGACGAATTATGCGTGGTCAGAATCTCAAGTGTATCGCGAGCGTGGGCGCAATCGCCCTTGTGTCCCTTGCTGGCACGGCCTCGGCCGATGTGATCCTGCCCCTTGGCATGGGCTGGGAGGCTGTGATCACCGGCAGCAACGTCACGCTGACGGTGGTTCCGAGCACCGACGGCGTGCTCCACCTGACGAAGGACGCGGTCTTCACCGAGATCGACCCTTTCACCGGCGCTCCGATGCCCATCACGATCATGTTCCGCCAGGTGCTGCCCGACAACCAGACGGCGAGCCAGATCATCATCGACAGCGAGATGATCATGAACCTGACGGGCCTGAACTGGGACGGCTTCCGCCAGATCCTGGGGCTCTCGAACAACGTGTCGTTCGACCCGTCGTCGACGGGCATGAGCGTCGGCCCCGAGTTCACGACCAACACGCTGCTCAACGGCAACCGCGAGATGCTCAGCAACGGCGGGCCGGGCGTAGCGAACGGTGCGATGTGGATGCCGGGCGCCACGGGTGCGCTGGTGATCAACATCAACCTGGCCGGGCAGGACTCGCCGGTCATCTTCACGCTGAAGGAACTGCCCACGGTTCCGACGCCGGGGGCTGTCGCCCTTGGCGCGATCGGTCTGGCCGCGATGGGCCGCCGTCGCCGCTAACGCATGAATCTTGCGGCTGAGCGCGTCGCTGGTTAGACGGGCGCGTCAGCTGATACGGGTATTCGAGAGCGAGATAGCCTGAGACGCGGGGCGGCTGAACGGCCGCCCCGCGTTCTTTTTGGTGCTGCGCCTGCTGAGCGTGTGCTGGCGGAGGTGGAGGAGGGGCAGGCGGCGAGGGTAATTGCGTTGTTCGCGTCGTGTTGCGGCCCATAACGGCCTTTGTGGTTGCCGCGACGGCGGGTTTGGCGCATAGTGGTGTGGACAGGTAGCGCTTGGTCTTGGGGGACGAGCAATCACGAATGTGCGGGCCCGGGAAGGCCCGCGGAGTGTCGCGTCAACGCCCCGTCGAACGAGAGTTCGGCGGGGTGAGTTGTTTTTGGGGGGTGCGAGGAACGTGGATTTGAATATCCAAGGCACCCTCACCCGGCGTCGTCGAGCCTCCGCCACCCTCTCCCGCTGCGCGGGCGAGGGAGGGCTATTGCCACGCTGCGCGTTGGGCGAAGGCGGGGACTCTGGCGGTGAGCGCTGCGCAGAGCTGTTGCCAGACGTGCTCGGGCGGCTTGGAGGAGTCGAGGATGGCGAAGCGGCGGGGATCGGCTTTGGCTTGGTCGAGGTAGCCCTGGCGGACGCGCTGGTGGAAGGCGGCGCCCTTGGCTTCCATGCGGTCCAAGAGCGGGGAGAGTCGTTTGGCGGCCGCGGCCTGATCGAGGTCGAAGAGGAGGATGAGGTCGGGGAGGAGGCCCTGGGTGGCGACGCGTGCGGCGGCGGAGATGTCGGCGGAGGGGAGGCCGCCGGCCGCGCCCTGGTAGGCGAGGGTGCTTGAAACGAAGCGGTCGGCGAGGACGGCGTGGCCCTTCTTGAGGGCGGGGATGATGGTGGTCTCGACGAGTTCCGCGCGGCTGGCCATGTAGAGGAGCATCTCGGTGCGGACGCTCATCTGGCCGATCTCGCGGGTGAGGAGGGCTTCGCGGATCTTTTCGCCTACGGGCGTGCCACCGGGCTCGCGGACGGTGGTGTGGGGGATCTTCGCGTCGTCGAGGGCCTTGGTGAGGCGGGTGAACTGGGTGGACTTGCCGGAGCCGTCGGCGCCTTCGAAGACGATGAAGCGGCCGGCGAGTTGGGGGAGGAAGGGGAGCATTGCGGATTGCGGAATGGAAGGCAGGAACGCGGAGGGGCGGAGAAGCGCGGAGGACGCGGAGGAGGATACAAGATGACGCAGAACCTCGCTCGCGGTCGCTCCACTCCGGGGAGGGGAGTCAGAAGCTGAGCGAACGCGGGAAGAAGCCTGCTTTCATGGCTTGCTTGGCGAGGTAGAGGGTTTCTT
>JAUXUZ010000146.1 GCA_030680655.1 Phycisphaerales bacterium | reverse complement strand
GCTCAAGGACCTCGAAGCGTCCCCGGAGATCACCCAGGTCAGCTCCGTGCGCCTGACCAAGCTCCCGCAGTCGGGGGTCGCCCTCGCCGACAGCTCCCTCATGCAGATCACACTCGTGCCCGAGGTCTGGGTGCTGCCACGCAACGGTGAACCCGCCGCCGCCGAGCCCGCAGCGCCACCGCCTTCGCTTGAAGGAGCCGTTCAATGAGCGACACGCCCGCTCCGCAGCCCGCAACACCCGGACGTCCTTCGCTCCCTCCGGCGGCGTTCTCCGCCCTCGCCGGCGGCGCGATTGTCGTGTCGGCGATCATTGTGCTGCTGGTCTACGCCCCCGTGGTCTCGCTGCTCACCGCCGCGGCGCCGCCCGTCGTCGAGCCGCTGAGCCAGCAGAGCGTCAAGGCGCGCGAGAAGGAGTTCGGGGATCGCATCGCCGCGGCGGCAGGCAAAGTCGTCAGGCGCAGCCCGTTCCACCCGCCGCTCATCCCCGAGGCGCCGGCACCCGTTGTACCCACCTATTACGGCGGCCCCTCGATCGTGGGCGTCGCCGGCGGCGCCGTCTACTTTGCTGACAGCACCACCACCAAGCGCATCTTCCTTGGCGAGACCATCGACGGAGTCGAGGTCATCAAGATCGACGCCCCCTGGAGCGTCACCCTCGGCTGGCGGGGCGGCAAGTTCGAAGTAGCGATGCTCGACCGCAAGCCGGTGAGCTTCGACCAGAGCCCGATGATCAAAGACACCCTTTTTAACCTCACACCCGCCGGAGCGAACGCGCCCACCGACAAGTGACCGAGCCGACCGAACCCCGTTGGAACCAGACCCAAGACAAGACCCAGCGCCCACCCCTGAGGCCGCTGTGAAGTGAAGGAGCCGCCGTGCGGACAACCGTGAGCAAGACCGTTCTGATGACGCTGGTGGCAGGGCTCGCCCTGCCATTGGCGGCCCAGCCCCCCGCAACGCAGCCCGAGC
Source organism: Phycisphaerales bacterium (assembly GCA_030680655.1). Lineage (GTDB taxonomy): Bacteria > Planctomycetota > Phycisphaerae > Phycisphaerales > UBA1924 > JAJTGZ01. Next base: position 13,202 of record JAUXUZ010000146.1, on the reverse strand, counting down.
CGGCACCGGCATCTCCAACGCCCGCCCCCGCTCCGGAGAACCCGGCACCCGCCGAGCAGCCGCCAACCCCAGAAACCGCCCCGGCCCCCGAGACCGTTCCCACCGCGCCGGCACAGCCCGCCACAGCGCCCGCGGCCGATCCCCCCGTGATCTCCCCCGCCACGGTGCCACCGGCAGTCGCCGCCATCGCCGCGACCGACCCGCTGGGCCGGCGCATCTCGACCAACGCCTCCGACACCGTGCTCGCCTTCCCCAAGGCGACCGTCGAGCAGATCATCCCGTTCATCGTCGAGAGCACCGGCAAGGTCGTCATGCCGAGCCAGACGGTGCTCCCCATCCGTATCACGGTGATCAACGACAAGCCCATCCCCCGCTCGCAGGCGCTCGACCTGGTCTTCTTCGCGCTGCAGCAGGCAGGCGTCGCCGTGATCGAGAACAAGGACTACATCATCCTGGTTGACCAGACCAAGCTCAGTCTGAACTCGGGCATCCAGGTGATCGGCGCCGACGTCAGCGTCCTGCCGCGCAAGGACCTCGGCTCGGTCGTGCAGAAGGTCTTCCTGCTCAAGCACGCCTCCGCCGCCAACCTCGCCGACATCATCAAGGGCAGCGTTCCCGAGAACGCCGCCATCAGCGCCGACAACGACTCCAGCCAGCTGCTGGTCACCTCCTCGATCGCCTCGCTCCAGCGCGTCGAGCGCATGATCATCGAGCTCGACCGCCCGCCGGCCGACATGCCCAAGAGCGAGACGTTCCACCTGCAGTACGCCAACCCCGAGGACGTCGCCACGTGGATCACCGCGCTGTTCGGTGACACGACCAACAACCCCAACCGGGCCCGCAACAACCAGCCCGCGCAGAACAACGCGGGCGGACGGCTCCAGGGCGCGTTCGGCGGCCAGCGCGGCGGCGCCCCCGGCGCCGGCGCTGCGCCCGCGGCCGACGCGGGCTCGGGCGCACGCCTCCAGGCCACGCCCACCTCCAGCATCCTCCGCGTCACCAGCAACAAGCTGCAGAACTCGGTGACAGTCGTCGCCGAGGCGAACATCCTCGAGCTGATCCGCAGGCAGATCACCCAGGAGTGGGACAAGCGCATCGCCGCGCCGATCTTCACCTCACGCATCTATCAGCTCCAGTACCAGGACCCGATCAAAATCAAGGCAAACCTCGAGGGCATCTTCGGCACAGGCACCACCGGTGGCGGCGGGCAGAACCGCCAGACCCAAAGCGCCCTGGCCAACCAGTTCACGTTCCAGGCGCTCCCCGAGTCGGGTCGCGTCATCGTCGTCGGCAAGACCGAGGACAACCTCGAGCTCATCGACCAGTTGATCAAAGACCTCGACACCCCGATGCTCACCGGCCTGCCCGACATCATCGAGCTCAAACACATCCAGGCCGAGGACCTCGCCGAGCAGCTCAACGCGCTGCTCGCCCAGGAGGGCACCCTCGCGCAGGTCCGCCGTGTCAACACCGACCTCCGCACAGGCGCCAACGCCGGCGCATCCCCGTTCTCGTCAGACGCGACCACCTCCGCCGACGGCAGCAGTTCGCAGTCGACCACAAACCAGGACCTCATGCAGTTCTGGTGGCAGCGAGCCCGGCCCGCCACCGACAACTTCGGCGCCAGCAACCTCGTCGCCAAGGCACGCATCGTCCCCATCGCCAAGCAGAACTCGATCATGGTCATGGCGCCGCTTGAGTACAAGGCGGCCCTCAGGTCGCTCATCGACTCGCTCGACAAGCCCGGACGCCAGGTCCTCATCGCCGCCATCATCGCCGAGATCAGCGGCGAGAACGCGATGTCGGTCGGTCTGCGCTGGAGCAACTCCACCATCACGCCCACTAAGCAGGACAACTCCATCAGCGTCGGCCCGCGTGCAAACAACGCCAACACCATCACCGGTACCCAGAACAACTTCCTCCCAGACCTCTTCAGCACCAGCGTGCTCGACGTCGGCGCCAACATCAACGTCCTGCTCCAGCTCCTCTCGCAGGAGACAAAGGTCAACATCCTCTCCGAGCCCAAGATCTTCACCGGCGACAACCAGGAGGCCGCCTTCTTCGACGGCCAGGACATCCCCTTCATCACCGACAGCCAGCCCAACACCAACGGCAACCTCGTCCAGTCGTTCGACTACCGCGCCGTCGGCATCAACCTCCGCGTCCGCCCGCGCATCACCCCCGAGCGCGACGTCGACCTCAAGGTGAACCTCGAGCTCTCCAACATCCAGCCCCAGCAGACGCTCTTTGGTGGCTTCGTCGTCGACCGCCGCGAGACGACCACCCAGCTGATCGTCAAGGACGGCCAGACCGTCATCATGAGTGGCATCCTCAGGTCCGAGGACTCGGACATCGTCCGCAAGGTGCCCGGCATCGGCGACGTCCCCCTCATCGGTGAGCTCTTCAAGAGCCGCGAGCGGATCAAGTCCACCACCGAGCTCATCGCGTTCATCACGCCGCTGGTGGTCAACAGCCAGGCAGATTCGGACAAGGTCAACGAGGCTCCCCGCAAGCGACTCGACCAGCTCCGCAAGGAGCTCAGCGTCCCCAGCAGCCAGGGCATTGACCAAGGACCCGCCCCGGCAGATGTTGGCAAGCCCGACCCTGAAGCAAAGCCAGAAGCCCATTAGTGCCAGCTCTTGAACCCGCCCCCGCACGGAGATTCCAACGCGATGCGAGCCGCTCTGGCCATCCTGCTCTCGACGGCCGCGCTGACCATCGCGGGTGGGGCCGGCGGGTGCGTGACCGAAGTTGTGCCCGTGCGGTCGGCCGGTGACGGCCCGGCCAACGGCCCGATGAACACCCGGGTGCCTGTTGGCACGACCCTCACGCCCAGCGGCGCTACAAGCACAACGCGCGTGGCCGCCGCGATCAAGCCACTCGGGGAGGTCCCCTACGACGGACTCACGCTCCCGCTCGTGACCCCCGACGGACGCTGGATCGTCACCCAGGTCGGGTCGCTCCCCCCCTGGGAGTCAGTCCTCGCCGAGTCCGGAGCCGTACCGGTCCCTTCAAACGCGATCGTGGCCTTCGAAATCGTTGATGGTGCCCTCAGGACCGCTCCGTGGGCCGTTCCATCGGCCGAAACGCCCTCCCCGACCGTCGGCCTGCTGCTCGGTCGCTCCGCCGAGAACGGCTGGGCGTTGGTTGAACGCCCAAACGAGGACGGATCACGCTGGCTCGGCAGGCTCGACCTTGCCACCGGCGAAGTTGAGTGGCTCGTGCAGGGTGAGGCCGTCAACGCTCAAGCCCTCCTGCTCCGCGATGGAACGCTCATCTACACTCGCAGAGCCGTCGGCGAGCCCGCTTCGAAACTGATCATCCAGGCGGCGCTGCCATTTGACGCCCTAGGTACTTCAGCGCCCGCGCCGGCCGCGCAGCTGCGCAGCATCCAGCGCGACGGCTGGCGCTTCTGCCAGCCGGTCACGACGCCCGACCAGTCGATCGTCGCGTTGCTGGCGATCAGTGCGCAAGAGGCCGAACTGCTCGCCTACAGCACGACGCAGCTCGATGCCGCCGGCCTTCCGCTGCTGGTGGGCAGGCAGTCACTGGGGCAGATGAGCGCCGCCGCCGCGTACCAGTCGGTGGCGCCGGTCGAAACCTGCCCGCCCGCGATCGATTCGGAACTGAAATCGACAATCCTCATGGTCAACGCCGACCGTCGCCGTCTGGCGATGTGGGACCCGATCCGAGCGACGATGAACCTGCTCCCCGTCAACGTCATGGCCGCAACGCGCGTGCACTCGCCGATCGCGTCGGGTTTGGTCATGGCCTCATCGAAGGGCCTGGACTTCTGGTCGGGTCTTGGCCTTCCGGCCAGGCTTCTCGCGGGCTCATACCTGCCGCGGTCATATGGCAGCCCGGAAGGTTCGCAACTGCTCATTCTGAGCCCCCAGACCGAATCGGCCGCCCCCACGCTCCGCGTGCTAGCGGTCGAAATGGTCGCCCCGACTCCCTGAAACGAACGCCGCCCCGCGCTGAAGGCATCACAAACGCCCCGAGCAGACGCGCCGAGCCCCCGCGGCGGCCACGCTCCGCGGGTTTTTGCCTATGGAACGGGCCAAAATCCTGTGAATCTGGGTACTTTGCCCCCCACAAAGACCACTCTGACGGGTTTTTGTGGCCTTTTCGATCAATTGCCTTGACAGACCCCCGACCGTCAAGTATGTTGTTCTGTCGTCGTATTTGCTTCCGCGTCGTTCTATTTAACAAAGTGGTAGGAAGAAGGAGAAGCACCGTGAATAAGATCGTTCTTTCAGGTATCGTTATGGCCGCTGGTCTCGCTGCGTCCGCTCAGGGCCAGACCCAGCACTCGTTCGAGATGCGTCTGATCGCTGACGGCACCGCTGGTGCACCGTCGGTCAGCTCGCAGTTCCCCATCGGCAATGCCGCTGGTGTCACTGCAACCCGCATCGGCTTCTGGCTGCAGGCCCGCGTCATGCAGACCGGTGGCGGTCAGAACTGGGGCATCACCCGCGCCTCGCTCCCCGCTGGCGGCGGCACCTCGTTCATCACGCTGAACGACCCCGCTGCAGGCTCGAGCCTCAGCCGTGGCACGGTGAACGGAACCGGCACGCTCTTCGGGCGTGGCCTCGGTTTCCGCAGCGGTGGTGCATCCACCGGGCAGACGGGCAACGCTGCCGGCAGCGCGGCCTTCCCCAGCGGCACCAACAACAACAACGGTGGTCTTGACAACGGCGGCTCGGGCGCCCTCATGACCCGCATCTACGGCTTCGACGCCTACGTCGGCGCCACCCGCAACGCCGCCAACCCCGATGAGCCCTATAACCCCTGGGGCGTCAACGGTGCGTCGAACACGTCGGGCGCCGATGCCCCCTCAGTGCCGCTGGGCGAGTTCTCCCCTTGGGCGAACCTCTACCGCGTCTGGGTTGACATCGGTTCCTTCGATGGCCGCACGGTCGTCATCAACGCTTCGGCGCTGCTGAACGGCTCCATGCAGACCAGCGACGTCGGTGGTGGTCTCTACCCGATGCAGCTGAGCCCCGGCCAGACCCTGTCGACCTCGACGACCTTCACGGTTGTTCCCACCCCGGGCGCAGCCGCGATGCTCGGCCTCGGTGGCTTGGCCGCCCTCCGTCGTCGTCGCTAAATCCCTCACCGGGATCTGACGGCTCAAAAAACTCAATGAACCAGGGGCTCCGCTCACGCGGAGCCCCTGTTCTTTTTTGCTGTTCGCAAGCGAAGCGTCGGCTGTACGGGGCAAACTGAATAATCTGATCGCGTCGGCATGCAGCAAATCACCCTATGAACTATGACACAGTGGGCGATTTGATCCCCCGTTTGCGACGACGCAGCGGTTTTTTTCGGCAAGATACGCAAAAACCACCTGCGATCGCTTGCACGGTGCATGAACCTGAGGTAATCTGAGAGCGTGTCGGATCCCGCCGCTGTTGGCGAGGTCCCAGAGGTTTGAGAGACATCCAAATTGGATGAGGGAGATTCCCGTGAACAAGTCTATCGTTTTGGCCGTTTTGTCGGCTGCCGGTCTCGCCGCGGTTGCTCAGGCGCAGACTGTGTACACGTTCGAGATGCGGCTCATCCCCGACGGTGCCGCTGGTGCGCCGACCGGCTCCTGGTCTTCGCATGCTGAAGGCGCAACCGCCACGCGCATCGGTTTCTGGCTGCAGGCCCGCGTCTCGCAGACCGGCGGGCAGAACTGGGGAATCGGTCGCTTCTCCGCTCCCCCCGCCCCAAACTGTGACTTCATCACCGTCACCGACTCCGCAGGTGGCACCACGCTGCAGCGTGGCACCGTCAACTCGGGCACCCAGCACGGCCGCGGCGCGGGCTTCCGCACCGGTGGCGTGAACGTCGGCGCAACCGGCAACTCGGGCACCTCAGCCGCGTTCCCCGGCCCTACCGGAAACGAGAACGGTGGCATCGATAGCGGCGGCACCCGCATCTACGGCATGGATGCATACGTTGGCTCGCAGCGTGCGGGCATCCTCAACCCCGACACCGAAGAACTCCAGAACCCCTGGGCTGTCAACGGTGGTGCGGCAAGCCTGACGGCTGCTCCGGTTCCCACCGGTCAGTTCTCCCCTTGGGCAAACCTCTTCCGCGTTTGGCTGGTCCCCACCAACAGCGGCACCGTGCGCACAATCACGCTCAACGCCTCCGGTCAGCTCAACGGCACCCAACAGGCCGCTGAGACCAGCACCGGCAGCGGCAGTTGGGCCATGCAGCTGGGCGCCGGTCAGACTGTGACGGCTCAGTACTCCTTCTCGTACGGCATCCCCACCCCCGGCGCTGCGGCGCTGATGGGCATGGGCATGCTCGCCGCCGGCCGTCGCCGTCGTTGAGCCCCGTCCGACACTGATCCGCTCAAATCAAAGGCCCCCGCAGCAATGCGGGGGCTTTTTCGTTTGTCGCGGTGACGGTGCAGAAGACCTCCGCGCGGCAGCGACAGGCCGCAGGCCACCTCAACCAGGGCAGTCCCGAGTAGTTCAATAGCGCCGAACGCCGGGATCCACCCCCAACGACCACGCGTCGATCCCGCCGGCAACCGAGCGTGCGCCCGCAAAGCCGAGCCCCCTGAGCGTGGCGGTCACGTGCATCGAGCGCCGGCCGTGGTGGCAGTAGACGTAGACCGGGTGCGAGCGTCCGCCGTCGGGCGTCTCAAGCTCGTCGGCCCGGCTCTCGGTCTGGCCCATCTCGATCTGGACCGCGCCTTCGATGCGATTAAACGCAAACTCCTCGTCGCGCCGGCAGTCGAGCAGGATCGCGCCTTCGGGCAGTCCTTTGGCGAGCAGCGCGGCGAGCGCCTTGGGCGTGATCTCGCAGTCGGGCCGGAACGGGTACCCGACGGGAAGGCCCGAAGCGGGGTCAATCGGCGGCTGCGGAAGTGGGGGGTTGCCAGCACTCATGGCTCGCCCACGGGTGCCACCGGCATCTCGTGTACCGGTGTTTCTGAAGGGCTCAAGCGTGCGGTAGCGGGCGTGAGGACCGCCGCGCGGGCGACCCGGTGTACCGGTACCGTCGGCCCGCGGGCGGGGGCCATCGGCGGCATCAGTACCGCGCGGGGCACCATCAGCACGAGCTCGCCCATCGCCTGCAACGGCGCCAGCACCGCCTCGATCGCCTGGATGGCGCGGGTTCCATCGCTGATCGACTCCGCCGCTGTCTCGGGCACCGGGTACTCGCCGCGCTGGATGGCCGACCTGCTCGTCAGGGACACCGGTCGCGAGCGGTAAACGGGCTGGTGCACTACATCACGCTGCGGCACCGAGTAGTGAGTCTGCGGCCAGTGCGAGCGGTCAAGACCGGAGAGCGACGGCGCATCCGCCTGGCCGACGGCCACAGAACCCGACACAACCGGATTGTGGATCAAGGGGGTTCCGTCGGAGAGGGCGTGGTCGTCGTTGCGCGGCGTCACGCACCCGGCACCGGCCAGGGGGAGCAGCAGCGCGGCAATCACGGCTGGGCGGGGCATCTGCATCGGCAACGATAGCGGCGGCGCGCGTGCGGGCCCGGGCCGGGCGAGCGGGGAGGCGGGGAGGGGGGTAGGCGGGGGATGTCAGTCCAGATCGTCCGGCTTCATCAGCTTCTCGATCACCGCGCGGCAGATGTCGCTGTCGTAGCCGCGCCGCGCGAGCATGCCGTAGAGGCGGCGCCGCTTGACGTCGGGCGTGAGCTTGTCGCTCATGCGCTTGAAGCGGGCCCGCCCAAGCGCCAGCGCATCGGCCAGCGCATCGCGCTCCTTCGCGGCGGCCGCGGAGGCCTTGGCGGCGGTCTCGCGGTCGATGCCCCGCGAGCGGAGTTTGGACTCAACCAGCCGCTTGCCGGCGCGGCGCGATGCAGAGGTGGCCAGCGACGCGGCGAAGGCGGCGTCGTCAACGAGCCCCTTGGCGGCCAGCTCGTCGGCGACGGTGCCGGCGACGGCCGCATCGTGCCCCTTGCGGCGGAGACGGTCGATGAGGCGCTTGCGGCTGACCGCGCGCCGGCCGACAGCGCGGATGGCATCGCGCCGCGCCAGGAAGAGCCCCGAAGCGCGGAGCGCCGCGGCGGCCAGTGTGTCGGTCCAAGGCACGCCCGGCTCGATCCCCAGGTCGGCGATCGCCTGGTCGTTGAGCGTCGCGACCTTCTGCGTGCGTTCGCCCTCGGCCTTGGCGTAGATGGCGCGGGCCCCCGTCAGCGACGGGTTGCTGATGCGTGTGACGATCACGCCCCTTCTCCGGCTTCACCGAGTTCATCGAGCAGGCTGGAGAGCTCACCCAGCGCTTTGCCGTCGCCTGCCTTCTGGGCCGCCAGCAGGCCCGCTCGCACCGTCTGCACGGCGCTGGCAACATCGCCCTCGGCCTGCTGGCTGCGGGCCTTGTGGAAGTAGGCGTAGCAGTACGCGGGGTCGGAAGCGAGCGTCCGGTCGTAGTAGGTGATGGCCTGCGCGTGGTCGCCCCTCTTGGCGTGCTCCTGCGCCAGGGCGTAGAGGATGAACGTGTCGGCCGGGTCAGACGCGAGGATTGCGGTCAGCTTGGCGAGGCGTTCGGACATGGGGGAAGAGTAGGAGAAATGGCAAATAGCAAATAGCAAATAGCAAATGGCAAATGGGAGGGAAAAGCCTCCGACGAACCCGCTGAAGCGCTGGTCGCTTGCGAGGCGCGTATCCTCGGCTCTGTCGATTCAGACCTGCCATTTGCCATTTGCTATTTGCCATTTTTCGGAGCCTCCCATGTCACACGGCGTGAACAAGCTCGGCGTTCTGGGTGCGGGTCAGATGGGCGGTGGCATCGCGCAGATCGCGGCCGCCGCGGGGATCTCGGTGACGGTGTTCGACTCGTTCCCCGGCGCGATCGACAAGTGCAAGGGTGTGCACAAGAAGAGCATCGGCAAGTTCGTCGAGAAGGGGAAGATGAGCCAGGCCGACGCTGACGCGGCGCTCGGGCGCATCTCGTTTGTCGACAAGGTCGACAACCTGACCGGCTGCGACTGGGTGGTTGAGGCCGTGGTTGAGGATGCGAAGGTGAAGAAGGACCTCTTCACCAGGCTCGCCGCGATGTACCCAGACCCGAAGGTTGTGCTGGCGACCAACACCAGCAGCATCAGCATCACCGAGATCGCCACCGCCTGTGGCGCAACCGCCGGGCGCGTGGTGGGCATGCACTTCTTCAACCCGGTGCCGCTGATGCAGCTGGTTGAGGTGATCCCCGCGGTGCAGACGGACGCGGCGGTGGTCGAGCGGACGATCGCGCTGGCGACGGCGATGGGCAAGACTCCGCTGAAGGCCAACGACCGGGCGGGCTTCGTCAGCAACCGCGTGCTGATGCCGATGATCAACGAGGCGTTCTACGCCTGGATGGAGGGCGTCGCCGAGCCCGAGGCGATCGACGGTATCATGAAGCTCGGCTGCAACTTCCCCATGGGCCCGCTCCGCCTGGCCGACTACATCGGTCTGGACACGTGCGTGAACATCATGAACGTGCTGGCGGATGGGCTCAACAACGACCGCTACCGCGCGTGCCCGCTGCTGAAGCAACTCGTGACGGCGGGGCGGCTGGGTGACAAGGTCGGGCGCGGGGTGTACACGCTGCCGGCGAAGTGAGTGCCGAGTGCCGAGTGAATCTGAGTCTGCGAACTCATGCTGAGGTTTCTGCACCCGAGACTGCACCGTTCGCTGCCCGAGCTTGACTCGGTGGGTGGCTCTCACAGGTCGCGGGCCGCGGTGGAGTGGGCGCTCGCTTCACGGGCGACTGGCGCATTCCGTTCGCGTGCGATGCGTTGGGCGGTGATCATCGGCGTTACGGTCGCGGGTGGCATAGCTGGCTTCGCATCGCTAGTGGTGTGGATCGCTCGCGAACACTCTTGGCAGTGGGACGAAACAGCAGGAGAGGCGTGGGAGGTCTTTACCGGTTCATTCGTAGTGGGCGACGATTGGGGCTATGTGCTAGTGACGCTGCTTCCCGCGGTCGTGGCCTTCTCAGTCGCGAGACGGATGATGGGCCGGTCGGCGGTGCGGCGCGTGCTGCGGCGGCGGGGGTTGTGCGACTGGTGCGGGTACGGGGTAGCGGGGCTGCCGATCAATGCGTCGGGTGGGATAGTTTGCCCGGAGTGCAGCCGCGTGAGCGGTGTGGCGGCTGTGCTGGGCGAGCCAGCGACGGGCGTGTTTGTGCCGAACACGGGGCTGAAGGCGGCGCGGTTCTGGACGAAGCGGCGGGTGGTGCGGGGGGCAGTGGGGTTCGCGGCGGTGGCGGTGGTTGGCGGCGGAGTGTGGGGTGTGTGGGCGGCGGTGCGTCACTGGCAGGTGATGGCCGATGCGGAGCTTGCCAAGGCCGATCGGGTCACGCTCAAGGAGTACCGCGCGGTTCTGCCTGAGCCGGTCGTTCCGGAAGGGGCGCAGAGCGCCTTTGAGCTTGTCGCGGCCATCAAAGCGGGCACGGACCGTGTGGAGAAGGCGGTGCGTGCGGAGTCGAACCAGGACTATTCGGTGTTCTTTGACCCGGTATGCACGATCGAGGGCGAGGTTGAGCCGAGCGCGGAGAACGAGAAGACCGCGCAGTTCACAGGGCGGGTACTGGACGCCTGGCTTGCGGACGGTGGTAAGGCGCAACTCGCAGCGCTCGCCGGGCCGCTGGACTATTCGTTCTCCCCTGTGGTCGATACGGACGGTGTGATCACCGACTTCAACGCGTGGAACCTCGCCAGCACTCGGCACGCGATGCGCATCTGCCGGGCGATGGCATGGCGGGCGTGGAAGGCAAGCGACCCATCGGCGTGGCTGGCGGCCGCAAAGGCGCACGTCGCGACCGGGCGTTGCGCCGATCAGAGCCCGACGATGATCGGCCGTCTGGTCGCGGCGGCGACGGAGTCGGCTTTGCTCGGCGACATCCGTGCGAGGCTGTTTGACCTCCGCGCTCGGCCGCCAGGTGATGCCCGGACGATGGCGTGGCTTGACGCGTTCGATGCCGCGATTGCAGAGCTCGCCGGCGCCAGCTCGCCGCTGCCGGTCGCGCTGCGGGGAGAGCGTCTGTTCATGCGCCACCATGTGGCAGGCGTGTTCGTCGATGCGGCGGCGATCAAGAGCGGCGATGCGGAAAAGGCTGCGACTCAGCCGTCGTTCCTCGCGCCAGGGAGCGACGGGCGGCTCGGACGCTACAGGGAGAACCTGGACGCGCTCAACCGCGTGTATGACGAGGTGATCGCCGCCGCCGGACAGCGGCTCGGAGAGCGGGAGCCGCAGCCCACTCCTCAGCTCACGGGGCTGGCGATGGTGGACACGCTCCGGGCCGCGGTTTACAAGTTTCTGCTCACGAACGATCAGGTCGCGCAGCTGCGCATCGCCGTGGCGACCATGGTCGCGATTGAACGTCGGCGTCAGGTATCGGGCGGCTACCCAGAGACGCTCGATGGCGTCTTGCCAGTTTCTGCCGTGGGTCCCCCGCTGGACCTGTGCGGAAAGGGTGGGCCGCTCGTCTATCGACGCTCGGCGGACGCCGAGGGGCGTCCCTGGTACACGCTCTACAGCGTGGGCATCGACGGCGAGGACAACGGCGGGGCGGCGCCGATGATTCTCGGCATGGCGTTCTATGAGAAAACAGGATCGCAGATGGATGCGGTGTACTCGGATCCGAAGGTGAAGTGAGGGAGCCAATATACCGTGCGGTTGCGCGTGCCAGTTTGTGGTAGACTCCTCGCGTGCGGCTGGTCACTCGCAAACTCTGGCGTGCCTTCCCCGAGCTTGACCGCTTTGACGATGAGCAGTGCCGGCGGTTCGTGCGGGTGGCCGCGAGCGGCATCGTTGCACGAGGGGCGCGGTGGGTGTGCGTGGCGGTGGCGTGCATCTTCGGTTGCGCGTTGATCCCGATGCTGAGCACGGTCGAGATGGTCTGTGCGCAGAGAGGGTGGCTCAAGGGTCGGGTGCTGACGGGGTGGCTTGGGCGGCCGGCGTGGATGGACGACCTGGTGTATGTGGCGATCGGTCTGGTTGTGATGTTCTCGATCGGCGCTCTGTTCGGCGCGGTCACGCGTGACATCCTGCTCCGTCTGCGGCTCCGAAAGGTGCTGCGGACGCGTGGGCGCTGCGCGGGATGCACCTACTTCCTCGGCGGGTTGCCCGTGAGCCCGGAGATGAGGGTCGTCTGCCCCGAGTGCGGGTTCAGCACCGAGGTTGACCGTTCGCTCGGCGAGCTCAGCGGCGGTGAGGCCGGGGCGGCGCGCTTTGCGCCATCCGACGCGGTGATCCGCGCGAGCAACCCTTGGCTCACCGCGCAGCGGCTGTGGAAGTGGACGAAGCGCGGGGCACTGGGACTGGCCGCGGTGCTGCTGTTGGCCGGCGTCGGATGGGGTTGGCATGAGTGGCGGATTCACAAGCAAGCGGCGCGGGCGGTGGCGATGAAGCCTGGCGCAGCAGCGCTGATGGAACTGGCCGTGCAGGCACAGGCGCCGGCACAAGTGCCCTCCCCTGACGCTGCGAACGCGTTCGATCTGCTCGCTGCGCTGGTATCGAAGATGGCGAGGTTGCAGGCCGAGACATTTCCGGAAGAAGCGTCCTTTCTCCAGAACGGCATGTACTTCTACCCGGGCGGAGAGTGGGTGGCGCAGCGGCCGAACCCCGGCGAAGATGAGCGGGCGGCGAAGGAGCGGGCGCTCAACGAGCCGCCCTCGATGAAGCTGATCGAGGAGTTCGAGAGGCAGGGTGTGTTCAGCGACATGCGGGCGATGGTCGATGCGCCTGTGGCGGTCATGGCGATCCCACAGCCTCAGAACCAGCATCTGCTGAACGTCATGCTGGGCGACTACTCCAAATTGCGGCAGTTCGCCCGTTGGAACGGCGGACGGATGCGGCTTGCGGTGCGGCAGGACGATCCGGAGCGGTTCGCGGAGACGCACGACATGACGCTCGGGCTGGTGCGGATGCTCGAGAAGCAGCCCGTGCTGCTGGGGCGGCTGGTCGCGATAGCCGTCGAGGCGCTCGTGTACGGGGAGGTGCGGGGGGCGCTGCTCGAGCGGCACGATGCGCGGTGGCTCGACGCGTGCGAGCGGGTGCTGAGGAAGTACGAGGACCACGGTTCCCGCTCGCTGCCGTTCGAGGGTGAACGGGTGAGCACGAAGGACTCGGTCTGCTGGGTCTTCTCCGACCCTGCCCGGACACGCCTGGGCAAGTACAGCCCAGCGCTACTCCAGTCGACCCGGATGTGGATGGGCGGTTCCGGCCTGCCCGACGGCCGGCTGGGCGGGCTCGACGAGAA
>JAUXUZ010000218.1 GCA_030680655.1 Phycisphaerales bacterium | reverse complement strand
CCACCACCGGCGTGCTCAAGGTCGATCCGTACGTAGACAACGGCTGGCTGCTGGGGCTCTACCTGCTCGACCACGGAACGCTCACCGCCGGCAAAAGCGAGCCGATGTCCCCCAAGCAACTCCCCGAGAACTGACCCCTTTGCAGTGGCCTGCAGCCGCCGCGGGCCGCCAGAGCCTGGACCAGCACAGATGCACGACCTGCCACGGACGCTCGAGATCCTCGATCGCACGCCCGCCACGCTGCGAACGCTGCTCTCAGGCCTTTCGGACCCGTGGACGCGCGCCGATTACGGCGACGGAACGTGGAGCGCCTACCAGGTCGTCGGGCACCTGATCATCGGCGAGCGTGAAGACTGGATGCCACGCCTGCGCACCATCCTCAAGCACGGTGAGGGCCAGCCGTTTGCCCCCTTCCCCCACGACGCGACATCGCCCGACCAAACGACCCCGCTCGCCGACATGCTCGACGAATTTCAGTCACTCCGCGCGGCCAACACCCGCGAGTTGCGAACTCTTTCGCTCACACCCGCCGACCTTGAACGCTCCGGCACACACCCGGCGTTCGGTCGGGTCACCGCTGCTCAGCTGCTCGGCACGTGGGCCGTCCACGACCTGCACCACATCCGCCAGGCCTGCCTGGCGATGGCCTGGCAATACCGCGACGAAGTCGGCCCGTGGCGTGCGTACCTCAACACACTCCACCGCTAATCCGCTTTCCTCAGCCGATCTGGCCGACGTCGCCGAGCATCGGCAACTTGCACTCCACACCTGTCGCCTCGCGCAGCTTGTCGGCCAGCGCCAGGCGTTGCCGCTGCTCGCCGTGTGTCAGGTAGACCGTCGGCTTCTTCCCCTCCACCGCGCCGATGCACTGGCGCCCCCACTCCACCAGCGTGCTCTGACCGCCGTGGGCTGAGAACCCGTTGAGCGTGAAGATCTTCGCCGCCACGTTCACCGGCTGCCCGTAGATCCGCACCGACGGCCGCTCGTTCACGGGCGTGTCCTTCATTTCCACCAGCCTGCGGCCGAGCGTTCCCGCCGCCTGATAGCCCGCGATCACCACGCTCGTGTTCGGGTCGCCCGCGCGGTTGCGCAGGTGGTGCAGGATCCGCCCGCCCGTACACATGCCCGCGCCGGCGATGATCACCGCCGGCCCGCGCAGGTCGTTGAGCCCCTTGCTCTCCTGCGCTGTCCGCGTGAACTTCAGCCCGCGGAAGTTCAACGCCTGGTTCCCCGCCGCGCGAACCGCACGCGTCTCCTCATCGAACAGCGACGGGTCCATGTTGTAGATCTTCGTCGCCTCGATCCCCAGCGGCGTGTCGACAAAGACCGGCAGCCCCCGCGGCAGCTTCCCTTCTTCCTCCAGGCGTGCGATCACGTAGATCAGCGTCTGCGTGCGACCCACGGCGAACGCGGGCACCAGAACCTTGCCGCCGCTCGCCAGCGCCTCCTTCAGGATGCCCGCGAACCTCTCGATCGTGTCGGCGATCGGCACGTGGTCCTTGTCGCCGTAGGTGCTCTCGAGCACCACCGCGTCGGCGTCCTTCACCAGCGGCGCGATCGGGTCGCGGATCACCGGCGTTCCCGGGTTGCCGATGTCGCCGCTGAAGACCACCGTCCGCGTGCTCGCGCCTTCTTTCAGCGTCACCACGCACGACGCCGACCCGATGATGTGACCCGAGTCGATGAACCGCACGCTGATACCCGGCGCCACCTCGCGTTCCACCTCGAGCTTCGTCCCGCTGAGCAGCTTCAGCAGCGCCACCACATCCTTCTCGTCGAACAACGGATCGCAGCCGCCGTTCTCGCACCCGCGCTGCGACCGCTTGTACGACCGGCGCAGGAAGTCCTGCTTCTGGATCGATGCGGCGTCTCGCAGCAGCACATCCACCAGCGGAACAGTCGGCGTCGTGCAGACCACGCGGCACTTCAGCCCGTGCTTGGCCAGTACAGGCAGCCGCCCCGAGTGGTCGAGGTGGGCGTGGGTCAGGATCACCGCGTCGAGCTCGGCGGGGTCAAACGGCAGCTTCCGCCGGTTCTTCAAGTTGGCCGTGGAACTCCCCTGGAAGATCCCGCAATCGAGCACCACGCGACTCTTGCCCGCCGTCAGCAGGTAGCACGATCCGGTGACCTCTCCCGCCGCGCCTAGGAACTTGATCTGCATGCCCACAGCATAACGGGGATCGCCTGTGCGGGTATTAGACGGGATTTATGGCCACGCTGGGCCCTGACCCGCCCTCCGCCGCCCCCTGCCGCCTCTTTCGACCGCTCCAAATAGCGCCCCAAACGCGTTTCGGCTCTTTGCCCCGCGGCCACTTCACCCCTACACTCCCCTTCGCCGTGAACCGGGCATCACCAAGCCGGGCGTTCCCGCCCCCCCGCCAGCGCGAATCGGAGTTTTCACATGTACGCAGTAATCGTTGAAGGTGGCGGCCAGCGCAAGGTTGAGAGCGGCGAGATCATGCTCATCGATCTCATCGACGAGGGCAAGGCCACCAAGGGCCAGAAGATCAGCTTCGACAAGGTCCTCATGCTCGGCGGCGGCACGATCAAGGTCGGCCAGCCGCTGGTCGCGGGCGCCTCGGTCACGGCCGAGGTCATCGAGCCGCTGGTCAAGGGCGAGAAGGTCTTCATCCAGAAGTGGCGCCGCCGCAAGGGCCACGACAAGAAGACCGGCCACCGCCAGACCTACACCCAGGTCAAGGTCACTGGGATCAACGGCTGATCGAAAGCCGGCTCCGCACACACTTATGCTCACCACAAGCCCCGGCTCTGACCGGGGCTTGTTCTTTTGGTCCTCTCTGATGAGCACCACCCTATTGCACGCCAGCCATCGTTAGCTGCTCGGCTTTCCAGCCGAGTTCGGTCCCCGCGTTGGAGGCGACCTGCGCGATCGTCTGAACCCGGTGCCGCCACAGGTGGCGCTCCGCTGCCGCCGTGCGCCCCGCCGCGCCCAACGCTGCGCAGCGTGACCGGTCGGCGAGCAGCCCCTCGATCACCCCCCTGCACGCCTGCGGCTGCTCGGCCGCGAACGTCTCAATGCACGCGCCGCCGGGGCTCTGGGCACCGAACTCTCGGCGCACCCACAGGCGGTCGTCGGTCGCGCTTGCGCACCCGCCCGCGAGCGAGAGCAGCAGCCGCTCGCTGAAGCCGTGCACGAACTGCGTCGGGCTCACCGCTAGGCTCACCCGGGCCCGCGCAAACCAGGCCGGCAGGTCGCCGTACTTCACCTCGGGCACAACCGTCAGCCCGCGCGTGCCCGCGCTCGCCCACGGCCCGCGCCCGATCACCGTGACGTTCAGGCCGTCGAGCCCCTTGACCAGCGCGAGCCGGCGCCGCGTGTTCACCGCCGCGGTGGTGGAGAGAAAGACGATCCGCAGCACATCCCAGTGCGTGCGCGAGTGCAGCCCCAGCGGCGCGCACAGGTCCCACGCCTGGGTGAAGGCCATCCACGGGTGGGCCAGGCGCAGCGCCACGATCTCGTCGCACACGCGGTGCAGCGCTGCGGGCACCTCTCTGCGGCGTTCGGCGAGTTGCTCGGGCGACAGCACCGTGCCCGTCACCAGCACGTCGATGTCGCGCGAGCCACCGGCCCCTATCCCCCCCGCGTTGTGCGAGGCCTCGATCTGCGTGCTGTCGCACAGCGCGGATGGATCAACCCCGTGCCAGCAGCGCACCTGCCTGATCCCCGGGAAGTGCAGCGCGATCAGCTGCGCATCGTCGTCGCTGACTGTCAACAGCCGGTACCCGGGCAGCTTTTCCACCGCGCGCCACGCCTCGGCCCCCTGCGTCAGCGGGTGGTCGATGAGCCACTGCAGCACCGCGGGCGTGGCGCAACGGCCGGCGGCGGCCTCGCGCGCCTTGGCGGGGAAGTCGGGCGAGAAGTTGAAGTAGAGCGCGCCGGGCCGCAGCGCTTCATCCATCGCGCCACCCTCGGTGGGCGCCACGTTCACCGGCAGCCCCACACTCTGCGCAGCGCGCCCCACATCACCGATGAAGGCGTTGATCAGGTCGTACTGCGTTGTGTAGTTGCTGGCCGCCAGCCAGAGCGTGTTGATCATCGCCCCCACTATCGGCCCGTCGGCAGCGTTCGCACCGCCGAACGACCGGAAAGACGCCGTCGGCTCCGCCCGCATCCAGCCCCCGGGCTTTGGCGACTATCGCCCCCCCGCCCCAGCACCCGTTCCAGCCCCCCCGACAAACGTGCCGCGCGAGCGGTCCTTGACCACCCCCGGGAACCGCAACGCCCGCCCGTGCGCCACGCAGTAGACGCCCGGGCTCAGCACACCCGTCGCGAAGACCGCCTCGGTCAGGTTCTGCAGCGCATCAGACCGCACCATCTCGAACGGGCGCATCGCACCCGCCAGCACGACCGGCGCGGTGACATCACCCAGCCGCGATGCCAGCAGCTCGCCGGTCTGCGCCAGTGTGTCGGTGCCGTGCAGGATGACCACACCATCGGCCGCGCCCGCCAGCGCCGACTGCGCCGCCTCCAGCACGTGCACACGGTCTTCCTCGGTCATCACCAGGCTGTCCTTGCTCATCAGCTCAACGATGCTGACCGTCGTCTCTTCCAGACGCAGCTGCTCGAGCATCCGGCGCACGATCGACTGGCGGTTCTCCAGCGTGCCGGTCATCTCGTCGTAGGTCTTCTCGATCGTCCCGCCGGTAGTAATGAGCGTTACGTGCCGCATGCACGAGGATAGAAGTCACACCCGGGTCTGGCACTTTGCCACTTCCTTCCTTCGCCACTTCCCCCTCCCCCCCGTACCCTCCCGCGTGCCAACGCCCCGTACGCAGCGCGTCGCCCTCGCCGGACTGGCGATCAACCTCGCGCTGGCGGTGATCAAGCTCCTGGCGGGCATCGTCGGGCACTGCTACGCCCTCATCGCCGACGCGATCGAGTCGATCGCCGACATCGTCGGGTCGGTGGTCATTATCGGCGGCCTGCGCGTGGGCGCTCGCCCGGCCGACGACAACCACCCCTACGGGCACGGCAAGGCCGAGGCTTTGGCCGCGCTGGTGGTGGCGGTGCTGGTGGCGCTGGCGGGCATCGGCATCCTCATCAAGGCGATCGACGAGATCCTCACACCCCACCACACACCGGCGTGGTGGACGCTGGTTGTGCTCGTTGGCGTGGTCATCATCAAGGAGTCGCTCTCCCGCTACGCCGCGCGCGTCGCACGCCAGGAGGGGAACACGGCCATGGCCGTCGAGGCCGGTCACCACCGCGCCGACGTCATCACCTCGCTGGCCGCGTTCATCGGCATCAGCATCGCCGTCGCTGGCGAGGCCAGGCTCTTTGGCGACTTCGCGGGCTTCAACTGGGCGTCGGCCGACGACTACGCCGCCGTCTTCGCGTCGCTGGTGATCATGTTCAACGCCTGGCGCCTCGCCCGGCTCCCGCTGCACGAGCTGATGGATGCCGTTCCCGTCGATGCGATCAGCACCGCCCGCGCGGCCACCCTCGCCGTGCCCGGCGTGCTGGGCATCGAGAAGTGCCGCGGGCGCACCAGCGGCTCACGCCATTACATCGAGCTGCACGTAGAGGTGGCACCCGACATGCCCGTGAGCGAGGCGCACATCATCACCGGCAAGATCAAGACCGCCGTCCGCGCCGCCCTCCCCACCGCCGCGGACATCCACATCCACGTCGAACCGCACCACCCCACAACCCCCGCCGTATCACAGCAGGCGGCTTTTCCAGCCCCCACCCCGCTGGGGACCGATATTCACCCCAATCGTTGAATCTGCATAGCCGCGACGGCGAACCGATCGCACCCCGCGCCGGTCAAACCACCGGCGGGCGACCTCACGATGGCCGAACCATCACCCGCCGACATCACGGGCTCCACCCCACCCCTCACCGGCCCGCAGGCCGACGACGGCCGCCTTATCCAGCGGGCCGGGCGCGGCGATCACAGCGCGATGGCGACACTCGCCGCCCGCTACGAGGCGCTGCTGCTGGGCCTGGCCCAGGGCCTGATGCGCGGGCGCGAAGACCTCGCCCGCGATGTGTTGCAGGATGTGTGGATCCGGGTGCTCAAGTCCGGTTCGGCTTTTTCGGGTCAGAGCTCCGCCAAAACCTGGCTGTACCGCGTGACGATCAACCGCTGCCATGACGTTCGAGCGAAGATGGACCGGCAGACACCGGCAGAATCGGTACGCCCGCCCGCCGAACGCACCTTCGACGGCGAGCAGTCCACCGCCGTGACCCGCGCCGTCGAGACGCTCAAGCCCGACCAACGCATGCTTGTCATCCTGTGCTACCACTCCGGCATGAGCCACTCCCAGGCCGCCGACATCCTGGGCGTCCCCATCGGCACCATCAAGAGCCGGCTCAACACCGCCCTCAACGACCTCCGCGCAGCCCTTTCTTCCCGCACCACCACTCACCAGCAAGGAGCCGACGATGCACGAGCCGCACGACGACCCGCTTGAGCGTGAGCTGGCGAGCCTCTCAAAGTACACCGGTGAGCCCACCTCGATCTGGCAGGAAGCCATCGACAAGCATCGGCGCGAGCAGCAGCAGAAGCTGTGGGTCTGGGTCCGCAGGCCGGCCCCCGCCCTCGCCGCTGCCGCGCTCGCTCTGCTCGTCGCCTCCATCGCCGTGCGCCCGATCGACCCCGCCGCCGACGAACGCCGCGCAGCGATGAAGAACGCCCTGAGTGACTGGAACGCTGAACCGAGCAACACACTCGCGGCTCGGGCGCTCGCGCCGGCCCCTACTTTCGGCGGGGGTGACGCCGACCGGTTGCTGAGCAGGAGCGCCGCCACCGGCGCGGCAAAGCCCACCGACACAGCGGTAGACGAGAAGCTCACCGACCTGGCAAACGCACGCGAGCACATTGCCACTCCGTCCGGGCTCATCGGCGGCTCAGCGGGACGCGGGCCGGTCCCCAGCGGTGGTGCGCCCATCGCCGACAAAGCCCTGCCCGCGGTCGCCGACCGCAGCGCGGGCAACCGCGACCGCACGGGTGAGCCGATGCCACCGAGCGGGGTGACCGCCGCGCGCAGCCGCCCGTCCGGGAACGCACCTGCTTCCGCCGCTCCGCCCGAGCCTGCCATCGCTGCCAAACGCGAGAACCAGCCGCCGCCCGCGCCCAGCGCCGGTGCGGCGATCGAGCCGATCGACGATGCGTTCTCGCCGCTGGATGTCACCGCCGAAGTCCGCCTGCAGGTGCCAGACGTCACCGAGTTCTACAACAAAGTCGTCCCGTCGCTGGTGGACGTCAAGAACGGCGAGACGTTCGCGAGCTTTGCGCTCAGCAACGCGAGAGAAAAGGATGTGACTGCGGGCAAGGCGGACGCCCTGAACCTGACCCTGCGTGTGAGCGAGGACCGCCTGCCGCAGGTGCTGGACGAACTCCGTAGGCAGAGCACGGTGCTGTCAGAATCCGCGCAGACGCCACCGCAGGCCGAGCGGCTCAGGCAGATCGACTCGCTTGTCGAGCTCAACGAGATGGCGCTCAAGCAGGTCGCCAAAGAGGCAAAGGCAACCCCGGCACCGACCAAGGGTGCTGCCCTCGCCGACGACGCGAAGCTGAAGAAGGTGGCCGAGAATCTCGCGGAGCTCAACCAGCGCCGCATGCGCGTTGAGCAGGGGAACGACTTCGCGACGGTCAACATCGTTGCCCTCAACGACTTCGATGCGGCGCCGCGCTTTGCACCCGGAGCGCCGGCGCAAGCGCCAACTACGCCCGGGGCAGTTCCCGCGCGAGGCGATGCCGCACCGCTGGTCATGATGGAAGCGGGCGCGAAGGACGCTGCGTCCCCCGCCCGCGAGCCCGCTCCGGCCGTGCTTCAGCCCGCGCCCGGCGCTGAAACCGGCAAGATCACCCGCGCGGCCAGGGAGGGGTGGTCGAGCCTCGGCGATACCACCGCCGACTTTGTCCGCAGCGCCATCGGCACCATGATCTATTGGCTCCCCGCCCTCATCGCCGCCGTCGCCGCCCTTTGGTGGGTCCGCCGCCGCGCCACCGATTCCATGCGCGAGCCCCCGCCCCAGTAACCCCCTTCTCCCCCGCTCGGGGGGAGAAGGTGCCGCCGGTCCTCCGGCGGCGGATGAGGGTGCCTTGGCTTTGAACTTTGAACTTTGGACCTGGGCCTGTCCACCGCTACCGCGGCGACCGCCCCGCCCCTCCAACCCCCGCACCCCCGCGCTTCGCCTGCTCCGACCGCTCCTGCGCCTCCGCCGCCGCCGCCAGCAGCGTCGCCGCGTCAAACGGCTTCTGCACGAACACCTCCCCCGCCAGAGCGCCGCCCGTGCCCGCCATGTCGCGGCTGTAGCCGCTGACAAACACAATCGGCAGCGACCGCGCAGCCGCGCGCAGCCCCGCCGCGGTATCGACCCCGCCCAGGCCCGGCATCGTCAAGTCCAGGAAGACCACGTCGAAAGCCCCATCCTGCGCGCACCGGATCCCCTCCTCGCCGCTGGCGACCTCGGTCACCTCCCACCCGTCGTTCTTGAGCATGCCGCCCACCACCTGCCTGACCATCGGCTCATCATCGATGACCAGCGCGCGGCCCGCCTTCCGTGGCGCGGCGGCGGTCTGCCGCCGGTCCCCTTCGGGCGGTGAATCCACCAGCGGAAGCAGCAGCCTGCACGTGGTCCCCTTCCCCGGCCCGCTGTCGATTCGGATCGCTCCCTCGTGTCTCCGCACCGTCGTCAGCACCAGCGAAAGGCCGAGCCCGCGCCCAGTCGCTTTGGTCGAATAGAACGGGTCGAAGACCCGCGCCAGAACCCGCTCGTCCATGCCGCAGCCGTTGTCGCTCACCTCGATGAACGCGAACTCGCCGGGAGCGGCCCGCACCTTGTACGCGTCGTTGTCGAACTCCTGCTGGTTCAGGCGCTGCGTCCCTGTGCGCACCACGATCCGCCCCCCCGCCGCCGCCAGCGCATCGGCGGCGTTGGTGAGCAGGTTGTTCAACGCCTGCGCCGTCTGCGCGCCGTCGGCGCGGGTGCGCACGGCCGGTTCGGCCAGCTCGAAATCGACCGTCACCTTCGCGCCCAGGCGCGGCCGCAGCAGCGAGACCGACTCCACAGCCACCGCGTTGAGATCGATCGACTCGGGCGCCAGCCGGCTGTGACCGGCCGCCGCAAGCAGCTGGCCAGTCAGGTCCGCCGTCCGATCCGTCGCGTGCACGACAAGGTCAAGCGCACGCCGCGCCGCGCCCTCGTTCCCCAGTGAGGCCATGGCGAGCTCGGTGTTGCCGCGGATGCCAACCAGCAGGTTGTTGAAGTCATGCGCCAGCCCGCCCGCGAGCAGGCCGAGGCTCTCCAGCCGGCGCGCACGCTCCAGCTCGTCACGCAGGCGGTCGGCGTCGGCGGCGGCGAGCTTGGCCTCGGTGACGTCGACGCACGCGCCGCTGATGCTCACCACCTCCCCCTTCTCATCGCGGATGAGCTTGCCCCGTGACGACAGCCAGCGCGTGCCGCCCCCGGGGAGGTTGACCCGGTACTCGGCGCGGTACGGCCCTTCGCCCCGCATCGCCACCCCCAGCGCCGCCAGCACCTTGGGCAGGTCCTCGGGGTTGGCCCGATCGGCGATGTCGGTGAGCGGGCGGGCCCCGCCCTTGGCATGGTCGAGCCCGAGCAGGCGAACAAGCGACGGGTCCGGGTCAATCGTCTGCCCCTTCACGTCGATCGACCACGTCCCCGTTCCCGCCGCCTCCAGCGCCGACGCCAGCCGCGCCTGCGCATCCTGCAGCCGCCGCTCCACCAGCTTCATCGCGCTCACGTCGATGTCCACGCACACAAACTGCAGCTCACCCCGCAGGTCCGGCGCGGGGACGATCTCACTCAGCACCCAGCGCGGCTCGCCGTTCTTGCTGTGCACCTGGAACTCCATCAGCCCCGACGGCCGCCGCTCGGCCTCAAGCGTCGCCAGCATCGCCACCAGCTCCGCGTGCGCCGCCGGGTCGGCGATCAGCTCGCCCACCTTCCGCCCGATCGATTCCTCCGCCGTCCACCCGTAGAGCCTCGTCGAAGCCTCGTTCCAGAAGTGCACGCGCCCGTCCTTGTCAAACCCCTGGATCGCCACGTGCGGCGACGTCTCGATCACCGAGCGGATCAGCTCCTCGTACGAAGTCGCCGCCGTCACGTCCCGGTTCATCGCCACGATCACGCTCTTGCCGCCGATGGCCCCCATCGCCGCGTGCACGTCCATCAGCAGCAGCCGACCGTCGCGCCGCCGGTGCTTTGAGCGCTTGAACTGAGCGGCCCCATCCTTCTGGACGCGCGCCATGCGCTCGTGCACCTCCCCCGGATTCGCAACGATCTCGTTGACGTGCAGCCCCGCCATCGCCCCCGCTTCGTAGCCGTACGTGCGCTCCGCCGCTGGGTTCGCCTCCAGCACCACGCGGCTGACAGGGTCGATCGCCAGGATCGCGTCCTGGGTCTGGTCGAAGATGCCGCGGTACCGCTGCTCGCTCTCGGTCAGCACGCCCGTCAGCGCCACCATCTTCCGGCGCACACGCCACTGCCACACGATCGCCAGCGCCAGCACCGCTCCGCCCGCCGCCGCCGCCACGTGCAGCACCGTGCTCAGGTCGACGCTCCGCGACCCCTCCAGGGGCTGGTACACAGACACCTCGCGCTCGTAGATCTCCCGCAGCTGCCCGTTCTGCTGCAGCGCCGCCAGCCCGCTCTCGATCGCGACCATCAGCGCAGGGTCCTCAACGCGCGCCGCGTACGCGTACGCCCGGCGGAAGCCCACCGGCTCCAGCACGCTCACCGCCAGCCCCTGGTACCCCGAACGCTCGATCTCGTAGCGGGCCGCGATCATCGTCGTCAGCATCGCGTCGGCCTCGCCGGCGACCACGGCGTCAAACCCCTCTTGGTACAGGTGCTTGGGCGTCACGGTCAGGTCCCGCTCGACCGCGAACGTCCGCCCCGCGCCGCCCGCCGGCACCACGACCCGCAGCTTCCGCAGCTCATCAACGGTCGTCGGCGGACGCATCCCCACGCGCGTCACCGCCACTCCGGGTGTGACGATCACCGGCGCCGACAGCCTGAAGCTCCGCAGGTTCGCCTCACTCACCGTCGCGCCGGCCCACACGTCGATGCGCCCCGCCGCGAGCTCGTCGCTGAGGCGCTTGTCGGTCTCCGCCCCCAGCGCGATGAACTCAATCTTCAGCCCCTCCGCCTTCGCCACCAGTTCCATCACCTCGCGCAGGAACCCCTGCGGCTCCTCCGGCGTGCCGCGCAGCATCCCCCGCGCTCCGATCGGACTCGGAAGCCCCACCCGGATCGTCCCCCCCCGCAGCGATGCCTCCGGCTCGCGCCCGACCGGGGGTTGCCCACCCACATCCAACCCCAGCCCGAGCGACAGCGCACCGGCGACAAACGCAGCGGCGATCACCCAGCGGCGACGGTTGATCAAGCACGCACCCAAGCAGCCGAGTCTATCGGTCCAACACCCCGTCTACGGCGGGGTATTCGCCCCGAACACGCCCCCACACCCCCCCGCTGGCTACCCTCGCGCCCGCCC
>JAUXUZ010000215.1 GCA_030680655.1 Phycisphaerales bacterium | reverse complement strand
CACGCTGACCGACGCAGAGCGTGCGGCCGGGTGGACGCTGCTGTTTGACGGCAAGACCACGGCGAACTTCCGCGGCTACAAGAAGGCCGAGTTCCCGGCCGAAGGGTGGGTCGTCGAGAACGGCGTGCTGAAGCATCTGGGCGGCAAGGGAGGCGGCGACATCGTCACCACCGATCAGTACGACGACTTTGAACTCATGATCGATTGGCGCGCGGCGGAGGGCGCCAACAGCGGCATCATCTACCGCTGCACCGAAGACCACAACTTTCCGTGGGAGACGGGCCCGGAGATGCAGGTGCTTGACGATGCACGACACCCCGACGGCAAGAAGCCCCGCACACGTGCGGGGACGCTCTACGACATTGTGCCGTGCGCTGTTGACGTGTCGCGCCCCGCCGGCGAATGGAACCACGCGCGCCTGGTGGCCAACGGCACGAAAATCGAGCACTGGCTGAACGGCTTCAAGGTCGTGGACATCGACACGGCCTCCGACGAGTACAAGAAGGCGCACGCCGCCAGCAAGTGGCCGGGCATGAAGGACTACAACACCCGCAAGAAGGGGCACATCGACCTGCAGGACCACGGCGACACAGTGGAGTTCCGCAACATCAAGGTCCGGCGCATGGGCGAGCCGAACCCCGCGACGCCGACCAAGGCCTCGCGTGAGCCCAAGGCGGGGTCGCTCACGCACGGCCCGTTCCCTGGCGATTGCGGCGTAGACGAAGTCACGGTCTGGGCGCGGGGCGCATCGCCGGGTGCCTACCGCATGTGGCTCAGCGATCACAACGATGCGCTGATCGCGACGGTCGATGCGACGGCTTCGGACGAGAACGACCTGTGCATGACGTTCCGGGCGCGGGTCCTTCCCCCGGCCAGCACGCTCACGGCGCGGGTGTCGGCGGTCGTGAACGCTGCCACGGCGGACCGGCCGTTGCCCGGCTCTGGCGCTTGCGTCGTTAGAACTCTCCCAAGCCTGGCGGCGTCGGGGGTGCCCGCGACGATCGTGTTCGGTTCGTGTACCAACGATTACGTCGATCGTGCCCAGCCGATCTGGAACGCCGTCGCCGCGGTCAAGCCCGACGTCGTCTGCCTGCTCGGCGACACGCCGTACATCGACACGACCGACCTGGCCGTACAGCGTGCCAAGTACGCCAACCTGTTCGCCGTGAGCGAGCTTGCCGCGCTGCGGCAGCGCGGCACCGTCGTCTACGGCGTGTGGGACGATCACAACTTCGGCAGGAACGACACCGACGGCCGCCTGCCGGGCAAGGAAAACAGCCGCAAGGCGTTCCTTGAGTACCACACCAACACCGCAGCGGGCACAGGGAACGAAGGCGTCTACAGCTCGTTTCGACGGGGCCCGATCGAGGTCTTCCTGCTGGACGCCCGCTGGTTCAGCAACACCGACACGCGCACGCTCCTTGGCGAAGCGCAGTGGCTGTGGCTGCTCGACGGTCTCAAGCGGTCGTCAGCGCCGTTCAAGCTGCTGGCAACGGGCATGGTCTGGAACGACAATGTACGCCCCAACAAGACCGACTATTGGGGGTACTTTCCGAAGGAGCGGCAGCGCCTCTTCGACTACATCAGGAACGAACGCATCGGCGGTGTGGTGCTCATCGGCGGAGATATCCACCGCAGCCGGGCGCTGCGCACACACCCGTTTGACCCCGTCAAGCCCCGCGAGCCCGCGCTCGACGCCGTTCCCTACACGCTGCACGAGTGGATCAGCTCGCCGCTTGGCAACAGCGTGCACGAGGCCTGGAACGTGCCCGGTCCGGCGCTGGCGTGGGACCGCGGTGAGTCTCACGCTTTCCTGGCCGTGAGCAGCGAACCGTCTGGCGATGCGATCAGCGCGCGGTGGATCAGCCGAAGCGGCAGGGAGCTGTTCCGTGAACGCGTGACCGTGGCGGAACTCACGCCGAAGGTCCCCGGCGCGCTGTACTCGCCCACAGCGGCCGCACGCCCGGTTCCACGGGATAGCCGATGGGAGCAGCGCCACGCGGGGATTGTCGCGCAGCTTGAGCCCGCGGCGGAAGCAAGGCCCGGCGAGGTTCCCCCGCCGCCCAACGCGGGGAGGTTGGTCTTCCTCGGTGACTCGATCACCGATGCGTGGCCGTCGGAGGGGCGGGCGGAGTGGGATGCGAGGTTCGCGCCGCGCGGCGCCGTCGGCGCCGGCATCGGGGGTGACCGCACCGAGCACGTCATCTGGCGGCTCGACAACGGCCTGCTCGACGCGATGCGTGCGGCCAGGACGCGCCTTGTGGTGCTGATGATCGGGACCAACAACTCACACGGCGGCGACCACAGCGCCGCGGAGATCGCCGAGGGGATCGCCGCCATCACCGACAGGCTGACCGTCCAACTTGCCGACACGAAGGTGCTGCTGCTGGGCGTCTTCCCGCGCGGCGCGAAGCCGGACTTTCAGCGGCGGAAGGTCGCTGACGTCAACGCCCTCATCGCGAAGCTCGACGGCTCCATGGGTGGCCGCGTGAAATACCTCGATATCGGCAAGGCCTTTCTCGACAAGGACGGCTGGCTGGGCACGATCGCGCCAAACATCATGCCCGACTCGCTGCACCTGAGCGCGAAGGGGTACACCGTCTGGGCCGATGCCGTCGAGCCGACGATCGCCGAAATGCTCGGCGAACGCCGGTAGCCCGTCAGACGTCGCAGATCGCCACCGCTTCACGCAGGCTTGTCAGCGGGTCGCGCGTGGGGATGAACTCCTGCGCGACGAACCCGGTGAACTTCTTCTCAACAAGGGCCGCGCAGATGGCGCTGTAGTTGAGCTCCTGCGTGGCATCGATCTCGTTGCGGCCCGGGTTGCCCCCGGTGTGGTAGTGGGCGATGTGGTCAAAGTTGTCGCGGATCGTGCGGATGACGTCCCCCTCCATGATCTGCATGTGGTAAACGTCGTAGAGCAGCTTGAACCGCGGCGAACCGACGCGTCTGACCAGTTCAACGCCCCAGGGCGTGCGGTCGCACTGGTAGTCCTTGTGGTCCACGCGGCTGTTGAGCAGTTCCATCACCAGTGTGACGCCCAGCTTCTCGGCCAGCGGGGTGATCCGTTTGAGCCCAGCGGCGCAGGTGGCAAGCCCCTGCTCGTCGCTGAGGCCCTTGCGGTTGCCGGAGAAGACGATCTGGCACGGCAGGCCCGCTTCCTTCACCCTTGGCAGGCGGGCTTCAAGGTCCGCGATGATCGAGTTGTGGTTCTCAGCGCGGTTGAAGCCGCGCCCGATCGGGTTGGCCTTCACCTGCCCGGCAACGGCGCACGTGAGCCCGTGGGCCTTTGCGGTCGCCCACTGCTCCTCGCCCAGGAGCTCGACGGACTTGATCCCCATCGCCGCCGCGGCCGCGCAGAGCTTCTCAAGGGGCATCCCGCCGTAGCACCAGGCGCACACAGAGTGGTTGATGTTCCCTTTGAGCGGCATCGGTCGGGTGGTGGCTTCTTCTGGGTCCGGGCGGGAGGAGGGGGCAGCGCTCTCGAACGCAGAAGCCTGTGTCCCGGCGGTGGCGATCGCAACGGAAGTCGCGAGGAAGTCGCGGCGTTTCATGGTGTGGCTCCGTGCATGATCAAGTCAGGGGCGTCGTGCCGGGTGAAGGGACCTCGCCCGCTGACATGCTGCCCATGGTCAGGTCCGGGGCGGGTCGAAGGTCGAGCTTGCTCTCCATCGCCTGCTTCCACGTCACGGTCTTGCCCGTGTACGCGCTCATGCGGCCCATGATCGACATGAGCGTGCTGTGGGCGATCTGCTCCCCCTCGTTCACGTACGGGCCCTTGCCCGTGATGCCCGCCAGCAGCGACTTGTGTTCGCTGACGTACGGGTTCTCCTGGTCGCCGGTGAACTTCCACTCGTTCTTCCCGGCAAGCCGGGCCCGTCCACTGGCGGTAACGGCGTGCCCGGTCGTGCCGCGGATGACCTCTTCAACGCGCGAGGCACACCCATCGATCTGGCGGCACTGGCTGCTGACGCTCCTGCCGCCTTCGTACTCGTACTCGACGGCGAAGTGGTCAAAGACCGTGCCGTACTCGGGGCTGGTGCGCACCTGCCGCCCGCCCAGCGCGGTGCAGCGGAGCGGCACGGTGCCCATCGCCCAGTGCGCAACATCAAGGTTGTGCACGTGCTGCTCGCAGATGTGGTCGCCGCTCAGCCACGGGAAGTAGAGCCAGTTGCGCAGCTGCCACTCCACGTCGCTCCAGGCGGGCTGGCGCTTGTTCATCCACAGGCCGCCCTGGTTCCAGAAGACGCTCGCGGAGACGACCTCGCCGATCTCGCCGGCATGAACCCGCTTGAGCGCTTCCAGGTAGCACTTCTCGTGCCTGCGTTGCGTGCCCGTGACGATGTTGAGCTTGCGCTCCTTGGCCTGGGCAGCGCTCTCAAGCACGCTGCGGATGCCCGCGGGGCAGACGGCCACGGGCTTCTCCATGAACACGTGCTTGCCAGCCTTGACCGCCGCATCGAGGTGGATCGGCCGGAAGCCGGGAGGTGTTGCGAGGATGACCAGGTCAACACCGCTGGCGATCACGTTGCTGTACGCGTCAAAGCCGGCGAACATTCGCGACGCGTCAACGTTCACGCGCCCGCGCCCCACCTCCTGGCTCTGCAGCTCGCCAAGGCAGCCGTTCAGCCGATCGGAGAATGCGTCGCCCAGCGCCCAGATCTCCGCATCGTCGCCCGCTTCGAGGATGTTCACGGCGGCGCCCGTGCCGCGGCCGCCGCAGCCGATGACGCCGACTTTCAGCCGTGCTGCGCCGCGCGAGGTGGCGCCGGCCGCGGAAGCAAACGGGACGCCCGCGGCGAGCATCACCGCGCCGGCGGCTGCCGTCCCCTTGAGCAGGTCGCGACGGGAGAGTGCGATCGAGGGGTTGTTGATCATGCCGTAACTCCAATGAAGGGGGATTCAGTTCGATCGGATCAGCCGGACCTGCCGCAGATTCATGAGCCCGCCCTTGAGTGTGGTGCCCGGCGCTGCACGCACCTCAAGGCGCAGCGTGGGTGCATCGGCGGTGACGCGCAGCCCACTGACGGTGACGGTCGTGTAGGCGTTCCACGATCCAGTCGACGGCACGGTGCCCCGTGCAACGCTCTTGCCAAGGGCGACCTCGAACGCGCAGCCGGCGTCCGACTTGATGCACGAGAGCTCAACCTCAGCGCGGTACTCGCCGGCGGTGGGGTTCGCGATTGTCCATACTGCCTTGTCGCTGGAGCTTGTCCAGAAGCCGAGGTTCTCCGTCGCTCCCTTGCCTTGTAGTTTGATTCGGGCACCCTCAGTCTCAGCCGCCCCCGCGCTGAGCGTAAAGCCGCCGAGTGCATCGCGCCCGATCGCCGGCGGTGGGGGAGTAATCACGCGCGGCTCTCCCTCCAGCTCAACCCGCACCACCACCGGCGTTGCGCCGAGCCCGCTCGGGCGTGGCCCAAGACTGCTGATCGTCACGCCCTGCTCGGTCAGCTCCGGCGTTGGCGTGCGCTTCATCTTATCGAGGCTGACGACGCGTGCCGACCGCACGGCTGTCTTCAGGCCGGCGAGTTCCAGTTTGCCGTCTGCGGGCCAGTCAAAGACGATCAGGTTGAGCGTGCTCCCCTTCTGCGTCGCGCGTCCCCACGACAGCGTCTTGAACGGCGACGCGGTTGTCCCATCGATCGAGTCGCCGTTGACCGCCATCCATCGACCGACCTCCGTCAGCCGTTCGACGCTCTCCTGCGGGATCGTGCCGTCGGGCCTGGGCCCGATGTTGAGCAGGAAGTTGCCCCCCTTGCTGGCGATATCGCAGAGCGTGCGGACGATCTGGTCGGCGCTCTTGAAGTTCTTGTCGCTCGCCTTGTACCCCCACGAGTCGTTCATCGTCATGCAGGTTTCCCAGTCCACGCCGGGCAGACCGGTCGCGGGCACTTCCTGCTCGGGGGTGCAGAAGTCACCAAGCGGCTGCTCGCCGGGCTTGGTCAATCCGGCCATGTCGTCGCGCGACTTGCCTACGCGGTTGTTGACGATGATGCCCGGGCTCTGCTTCCGCACATCGTCGTAGAGGGCGCGTCCCAGCGGCGTGGTCCAGCTGTTCTCCCATTCGCCGTCGAACCAGAGCACCGCTGGGTCATAGGCCTTGATGATCTCCGCCACCTGGGCGTGCACGTACGGCACGAAGCGCCCCGCAAAGTCCGGCCTGTAGCCCGGGCCGCCGTTCCACTCCGGCCGATCGTTCCAAGCCCGTCTCGGCTCGTAGTCGGGGTGGCGCCAGTCGAGGATGGAGTAGTAGAGGCCGAACTTGAGCCCCTCCGCGCGCACGGCCGTGGCGAGCGGCGCGAGCAGGTCGCGTTTCGCCGGCGACGCCATCACATCCCACTCGCTCGCCGCCGAGTCCCACAGGCAGAAGCCGTCGTGGTGGCGGCTGGTGATGACAACGTACTTCATCCCCGCCCGCTTTGCCAGCCTTGCCCACACCTCCGGCTCGTAGCTCGCGGCGGTGAAGCCGTCGGCGAAGTTGACGTACGCGCTGGTCGGGACGTGCAGGCTCTCCATGAGCCACTCGCTGGCGCCGCCGGTGGTCTTGCCGTTCCACATCCCCGCGGGCACCGAATAGACCCCCCAGTGGATGAACATGCCAAAGCGCGCCTCGCGCCACCAGGTCATCCGATCGCTGTCGGCGGTGATCGTGGTCGAGCCCGTCGCCGGAGCAGTGGCGTCGGTCCCCCGCTGGGCGCAGCCCCAGCCCGCCGCCGCGGCGAGCAGGATGAGCGTGGTTGGTACGAGGAGCAACGCGTGTTTCATGGCCCGGAGATGGTACCATGAACCCCGGATGAGAATCCCCTTCAACCCGGCGTACCTGGCCAGCACGCTGCTCACAGCGGCCGCGTTGACCCTTACGGGGTGTCACGGCAGCGACGGGCCACCGTCGGGCCTTTTCGCTGACGCACGCTCGGTCCGGCCGGCCTTTGCGCTCCCCGATGGCTTCACGCCCTTGCTCGACGGCGAATCGCTCGCCGGGTGGAAGGGGCTCGTCGAGCCCGACGGTGGCCCCCCCAAGCGCAACCTCCTCTCGCCCGAGCGGCTCGCCGAGGCGCAGGAGGCCGCCGATGCGAAGATGAAGCTGCACTGGACCGTCGACGCCGACGGCACGCTCTTCTTCGACGGCAAGGGTGACAGCATCTGCACCGTCAAGGACTACACAGACTTCGAGCTGATCGTCGACTGGATGATCGCCCCCGCCGGCGACAGCGGCATCTACCTCCGCGGCAGCCCGCAGGTGCAGATCTGGGAGAGCGTCGTCGGCAGCGGCGGGCTCTACAACAACCTCAAGCACGAGAACAACCCGACCGAGCGGGCCGACAACCCCGTCGGCACGTGGAACCGCTTCTTCATCCGCATGCAGGGTGAACGCGTCTGGGTCTGGCTCAACGGTGTGCTGGTGACCGGCGGTGTGGTCATGGAAAACTACTGGGACCGCAGGCAACCGATCTACCCCGTGGGGCAGATCGAGCTGCAGAACCACGGCGGTCCGCTCTGGTTCCGCAACATCTGCATCCGCGAGCTGACGCCGGGCTCGTGAAGCCCGCGCACGCGGCGGGCGTTTGCAAGCGCGGGCGCTCCGCGTCTATATTGAAGCATGGACCTCTCCCTCAACGGCCGTCGCGCGGTGGTGTGCGGATCGACCTCCGGGCTCGGACGGGCTGCGGCCATCGAGCTGGCCCTGCTGGGGGCCAGCGTCACGCTCATCGCCCGCAACAAAGAGAAGCTCACCGCCACCGCCGCCGCGCTCGACACCGCCGCCGGCCAGACGCACACCTGGATCGTCGCCGACTTCACCGACACCGCCTCGGTCACCGCCGCGGCCGCAGCGCTGGCCGCCAGCGGGCCGCACCACATCCTGGTCAACAACACCGGCGGGCCGCCGGGCGGGCCTGCGCTCTACGCCGAGGCGGCCGACTACCTCGCCGCGTTCAACGCCCACCTGATCGCCAACCAACTCCTCACCCGCGCGGTGGTGCCGGGGATGAAGGCCGCCCGCTACGGGCGGATCATCAACATCATCTCCACCAGCGTCAAGGCGCCGATCCCCAACCTGGGTGTGAGCAACACCATCCGCGGCGCGGTGGCCGCCTGGGCCAAGACGCTCGCGGGTGAGCTTGGCCCCCACGGCATCACCGTTAACAACGTGCTCCCCGGTTTCACGCGCACCGAGCGGCTCGCTTCGCTGGTCAAGGGCCGCGCCGACAAGGCGGGCACCGACAGCAAGGCCGTCGAGGCCGACCTGATCGCCACCATCCCCGCGGGCCGCTTCGGCGAGGCCCACGAGCTCGGCGCTGCGGTGGCCTTCCTCGCATCACCGGCCGCTGCGTACATCAACGGCATCAACCTGCCCGTTGACGGTGGGCGGCTCCACTCGCTCTAGCCCCATCCGCGTGCGCTGTCGGCCAATGAAAAACCCCGGACGCGGCGTGCGCGCCCGGGGCCCATGCGGAGCAGACGGCCGTACGCGGCTCAGGCCGCGATCTTGACGCTGGAGACGATCATCTCGCCGTTGCTGCCGGTGCCGAAGCGCACCTGCACGGCGTCGGAGGTGGGGCCGGTCACGCCGCCGCGCTGGCCGAAGAGGCTGTAGACGATCAGGCTGGTCCCCGCGGGGATGGTGGTATCGACGAAGCGTTTCTCGCCCGTCGCGCCCAGGGTCGTCAGCGGGCCGTTGGCGCCGATGCGCCGCTGCACCGTGTAGACGACGCCGAAGACGCCCTGCGGGTTGGTGCACTTCCACCGCACGATGATGCCGCCGGTGGCGGGGTCGAGGGTGAAGGTGAGGTTGGTCGGCTTGGCGGGGGGCTGCAGCACGCTGCGGGGCTGGGGCGGCTCGATCTCGGCGAGGTTGTAGATGGCCGAGGGGTTGGATGAGGCCGCCGCGAAGGCGTTGATGTCGCGCAGCGCATCGCTGACGCTGCGGCGCAGGTCGGTGAAGCGGTCGGTCAAGTCGGCGGTGGCGGCCTTGCTCTGGGCGCGGAGTGAGGCGACCAGCGCCAGCTGCTCCTGCACGGCCACGGCGTTGTCCTTGACGGCCTCGGCCTCGGGCTCGGTGAGCCCGATCTGGGAGGCCCGTGATTTCCAGTTGTCCTGGTGGCCGAGTGCGAAGGTGAGCAGCGCGTTGCGGTCGGGGGGCATGTTGCCCATGGTGGAACCCTTTCTGTAAAACGTCACGGTGGCCGCCGTGGGTCCCCCCATCCTCGCGCCCGCCGGCCGGCACACCCGGTCGGTGAAGTCGGGCGGGTTGGTTGAGGGCCGCGTGGCCGCACACGCTTGATCGCCACCGCGCGGACCGGGGTTGAGCGTGCCGGGTGGGGCGCAGCGCAGAAAAGCGGTTATGGCGCCGGCGTATCCAGCGCAGCCGTCGCGACCGCGCGGGTCGGACGGGGTGCGCAGGTCCGGGAACGGCCCGCGCGCAGCGGGCGCGGTCATGAAGTGTGCTCCTGCGCGGGTGAAGTGTGCTCCCGCGGTCATGAAGTGCGCTCCTGCGCGGGTGAAGTGTGCTCTCGCGGTCATGATGTGCGCTGGCGCGGTCATGAAGTTGGCGGTGCGCACCACCGCGCTGGCCCTGCCCCTCCGCTCATCGCCCGCGCCCGGCCCCAACCGGCGCGCCCGCCGCCCCCCGTGCGCCCGGGTGCTGCCGCCTCTTCCCGTCGGCCGCACGATGGCCCGAGAACACCCCTTCAGGGAGACGGCCGCGCGGTGGTGAGGTCTTCATGAAGTGCCCGCACGGGTGGCCCCCCCGAAGATCCGCGGGCAGAGAAAGCCCTTTGAGTGATTTCACCCACCCACCCCGTCGATGGATGGAACCAGGCCAATCGGCAAGGTGTTGAGCCCAGTTGGGTGAACGACGGTCTGGACCCCGCCCCCCCGCCCCTCTCCTCTCCCGCGCAGTGGCCCGTTCCCGCAGCGCGGAGCGGTCAGGGAAGGGGGGGCGGACCGGCGCGACCGATGAGCGAGTCTGATGGAACGCACAAGTATGGATACACAGAACCCCGTCGATCAAGCCGCCCCTTGCGCCATCGCGCCCATCCCCTGTCCATCGAAGGGTGAAGAGGGTGTGGCCGCGCCCGACAAGGGCCAGCCGGGGCGGGTCTCGTGGCTGACGTTCATCGCGGTGATGGCGGTGGCGGTCATCGGCATGGCGGCCACGGCGTGGGTGTATGTGAAGGAAGGCAAGGAAGCACGCAGCGAGGCGCAGGCCCACTTCGACCGCACCTGCGACCAGGTGACGGCCGAGGCCAAACGCCGCCTCGAGCGGCCGTTCTACGGCCTGCGCGGCCTGCGCGGGCTCTTCCTGGCCAGCCAGTCGGTGGAGGCCCACGAGTTCAAGGCCTTCATCGACTCGCGCGACCTGCGCGGCGAATTCCCCGCGTTGACGGGCTTCGGGTTCATCAACCGCGTGCGGCGTGACGACCTGGAGGCTTTCACCGCATCCGTGCGGGCCGATGGCGCGCCCGAGTTCACGGTGCGCAGCACGGGCGATGCGCCGGTCCTCGACATCGTCAGGCTCATTGAACCCCTCGACGCCAACCGCGAGGCCCTGGGGCAGGATCAGGATTGCGCCGCCGGCACCGCCGCCGCCATCGAGCGGGCGGTCACCACGGGAGGGCCGGTGGTCTCGCCCGTGTACACGCTTGTGCAGGGTCCCAGCAGACGCCCGGCGGTCAACTTTCTCCATGCCATCTACAAGAACGGGACCAACCCCACCACGCCGCGCGAACGGCGCGACAGCCTCGTGGGCGTTGTCTACGCACCGGTGGTGATCGCCGACCTGCTCGACGATGCGTTCGGCAAGGGGAGCAAGATGGCGACGGTGAGCGCGACCGACTCGACCGAGCCCGGCGTTCTGGCCACCTTGAAGGAAACCGAGCCGGACGCCGCAGCCGTCGCCGACTCGGGCGGGCTCGGGGCGGAGCGCGAGCTGGGGATCGGCGGGCGCACGTGGCGGCTGACGTTCAGCCCGACGGCGCAGTTCGTGGGCACGATGGACCACGGCCGTCCGGGGCAGCACGCCGCGGTGGGCCTGGTGCTGACGGCGCTGGTGATGGGCGTCGTCTGGGCGCTGGGCACCGCGCGGGCCCGGGCGGTGCGCATCGCCAACAAGATGACGGCGAGCCTGCAGGAGAGCAAGCGCATCGCCGAGGCGGCCCTGCTGGAGGCCCAGGTGCTCCGCCGCACGGTGGATGAGCAGTCGATCGTGTCGGTCACCGACACCACCGGCAGGATCGTCGACGTCAACAAGTTGTTCTGCCGCATCAGCGGCTACAGCCGCGAGGAGTTGATCGGGCAGGACCACCGCATCGTCAACTCCGGCGTCCACCCCAGGGCCTTCTGGGTGGGGATGTGGCGGACGATTGCGGCGGGGATGGCCTGGCACGGGGAGGTCTGCAACCGGGCGAAGGACGGGTCGCTCTACTGGGTCGACTCGGTGATCGCGCCGTTTGCGGGGCCAGACGGGAAGGTGCGGAAGTACGTCTCGATCCGCACCGACATCACCAAGCGCAAGCAGAGCGAGAAGGCGATGACCCAGTTCAAGGGCGCACTGGACCAGACGCTCGACTGCATCTTCATGTTCAGGCCGGGCGACTTCAAGTTCGTCTACGTCAACGAAGGGGCGAAGCGGCAGGTCGGCTACAGCGAGGCCGAGCTGCTGGGCATGACGCCGCTGGACATCAAGCCCGCGTTCACCCTCGACACGTTCAAGGAGATGGTGCGCCCGCTGATCGCCGGCGAGGCCGCCTGCCACACCTTCGAGACCATCCACCGCCACAAGGACGGCCACGATGTGGATGTGGAGATCGGGCTGCAGTTTGTGCGCTACGAGAGCGGCGAGCCGCGCTTCGTGGCGGTCGTCCGCGACATCACCAACCGCAAGGCCGCCGAGGCCCTGCGCCAGGGGCAGGCCCGCGTGCTGCGGATGGCCCTGGGCGAAGCCCCGCTCGAAGAAGTGCTTGCCGAGGCGTGCCGCGTCATTGAATCGAACCGACCGGCTTGCCGCGCATCGGTGCTGCTGGTACAGAATGGCCGCCTCAGGGCCGGCGCCTCACCCGGCCTGCCCGCGGAGTACACCAGCGCGATCGACGGCCTGGCGATTGGCCCGAACGTCGGTTCGTGCGGCCGCGCCGCCGCGACCGGCCAGCGCGTCATCACCACCGACATCGCCGGCGACGCCGACTGGGCCAGCGTGCCCGGCGCGACCGCGCTGGCGGCAGGCTGCGGCCTCGCCGCGTGCTGGTCGCAACCGATCTTCTCCCCAGACGGCAAGACGGTTGTCGCCGTCCTGGCGATGTTCAACCGCAAGCCGCAGTCGCCAACGAGCGACGAGGTCAAGCTGATCGAAGAGATGGCCTCGGTCGTCGCGGTGGCGGTCGAGCGGCGGCAGAAGGACGCGGCGCTGCGGTCCAGCGAGCAGCAGTTGCGCACGATTTTCAACGCCGAGCCCGAGTGTGTCAAACTCATTGGCCCGGGCGGGGTCTTGATCGAGATGAACCCGGCCGGGCTGGCCATGCTTGAGGCCGATTCAGTAGAACAGGTCCGCCGGCTCACGATCGCCCACTTTATTGACCCACAGTACCACGGTGCCGTCGAAAGCCTGCACGAGCGCGTGCTGCGCGGTGAGACGGGCACGCTGGCCTTCGAGGTCGTCGGGCTCAAGGGCACGCGCCGCTGTCTCGACACCCACGCCGTTCCGATGCGGAACGAGGCCGGTGACCCCGTCGCGGTGCTGGCGGTCACCCGCGACGTGACCCAGCAGAGGCTCGCCGAAGAGAAGTCGCGCGACGCCGAAGCGTTCCTGAGGAGCGCGATCGACTCGCTCGACTCGCACACCGTTGTGCTCGACAGCGCCTCCCGCATCCTCTCGGCCAACCGGGCCTGGCGCGAGTTCGCGTTCAACAACAAGGGCCTCGGGCGCGACGTGCTGGAGGGTGCAGACTACCTCGCGGCGTGCGACGCGGCCGCCCCCGTGTGCCCGGAGGCCGCGCGGGTCGCCGCCGCCGTGCGCGCTGTGCTCGCGGGTGAGGCCGAGCCGGCGCCGATCGAGTACGCCTGCCACTCGCCGACGGAGAGACGCTGGTTCCTCTGCTCGATCAGGGGCTTCTCAAGGGGCGCCGACCGCTTCGCCGCGGTGTCGCACCTGAACATCACCGCCGTCAAGGAGTCGCAGCAGCGGCTCGAAGCAACCAACGCCGAGCTGACCGACGCCCGGCGTCAGGCCGAGGCCGCGAACCACACAAAGAGCGAGTTCCTGGCGAACATGAGCCACGAAATCCGCACGCCGCTGACGGCCATCCTCGGCTTCGCCGACCTGCTCGCCGACGACGCCGCAGCGCCGGATGCGATGCTGCAGCGTGCCCGCCACATCGAGACGATCAAGCTCGCGGGCCGGCACCTGCTCACCGTCATCAACGACATCCTCGACCTGTCGAAGCTCGACGCCGACCGGATGAGCATCGAACGGATCGATACATCCGTCGTCGGCGTTCTCCGCGAGGTCGAGAGCCTCATGCGGCCCCGCGCGCACGGCAAGGGCGTGCTGCTGAAGGTCGCTCTGAGCACGCCGGTGCCAGCGGTGATCTTGAGCGACCCGACCCGCCTCAGGCAGATCCTGATGAACCTCACCGGCAACGCCGTGAAGTTCACCGAGAGCGGCTCAATCGTGATCAGCGTGGGCGTGAGCGAGGCCGAGGGCACGCAGCGGCTGGTGATCGATATCGAAGACTCCGGCGCGGGCATGAGCC
This sequence comes from Phycisphaerales bacterium, assembly GCA_030680655.1. GTDB lineage: Bacteria > Planctomycetota > Phycisphaerae > Phycisphaerales > UBA1924 > JAJTGZ01. Next base: position 6,076 of record JAUXUZ010000215.1, on the reverse strand, counting down.
AGGAGCAAACGGCGCGGCTCTTCGCGGCGTTCGGTCAGGCCGACAGCACGGCCACGCGCAAGCACGGCGGAACCGGCCTTGGGCTGGTCATCAGCCGCCGCCTGGCAAACCTGATGGGCGGCGACGTCAAACTGCTCCGCACCGAGCCGGGCAAGGGCTCGTGCTTCCGCCTCGTGCTGCCCGCGGCGGCAGCGAGCGGCACCGTGAAGATCAATACGTACGACGTGGTCGCGCAAACTGCAGAGGCTCGGCCAGCCGCGCAGGCCCTGTCTCTGAGCGGGCGGATCCTGCTCGCGGAGGACGGGATCGACAACCAGCGCCTCATCGCTCTGCACCTTAAGCGAGCCGGCGCGGTTGTGGATGTAGCAGAGAACGGCGAGGACGCTCTCGAGATGCTCGCCTTGGCCGCGTCGGCTGGCACACCTTACGACCTGCTCCTCACCGACATGCAGATGCCGAAGATGGACGGCTACACGCTCGCGAGCACGCTACGCCAACAAGGAAGCCGCATCGCGATCGTGGCGCTCACCGCCCACGCCATGGCCGAGGACAGAGCCAGGTGCCTCGCCGCAGGGTGCGACGACTACGCCAGCAAGCCGATCGACAGGCTCGCGCTCATCCGCACATGCTCAATCTGGATGGGCAAGCCGGGCGGCGTGCCCGCCTCGCACGCCGCGGCATAGCGGTGCCGAGCCGTGCGGTTACCCGTCTCGTCGCGACCGCCGCCTCGCCCCGGCACTCAACCGTGGTCGGCCTCGCGTGCTATTCTGGTAGAACCAGCCATGCCGCCCACCCCACCAACAACGACCGTCCTCCTCCACCGCGCTGACATCGCCCGGCGCGTTGAAGAAATGGGCCGCCAGCTCACCGCCGAACTCGAGGCCGAGCGCATCGCCCTTGCTGCCAAGGGCGACAAGGCCGCCAACGACCCGATCGTGATGGTGCCGATCCTTACCGGCGCGATGCTCTTTGTCGCCGACCTGATCCGCCACATGCCCATCGCGATGAGCATCCGCCCCGTCACCCTCAGCAGCTACCCCGGCACCGCGACGTCCAGCGCCGGCGTCAGCGCGCCGTACTCGCTCCCCGCCGATCTCAAGGGCAAACGCATCCTGGTGCTCGACGACATCTACGACAGCGGTCAGACGCTCGGCCTGCTGCAGCGCATGTTCGCCGCCCAGAACCCGCTGAGCCTGCGAACCGTGGTGCTCCTGACCAAACGCAAGCCCGCGGGACGCGTCGAAGACGTCAAGATCAGCCACAGCGGGTTCGAGATCGACGATCATTTCGTTGTCGGGTACGGTCTTGATTACGACGGCGAGTACCGCAACCTGCCCGATGTGTGCGTGCTCGACCTGAAGGCGTAATCGACGGTCGCGGGTCGCGATGAACGGCAGAGAAGCCAGCGGATGCGGAGAATACGAGCACCCCTCTCTCCCCTTGCGACGAGAGACTCGCGACTACCCTCCCCCGTGCCCGCCGGAGCAGCCATCATCGCGCCGACTTCCGCCGCTGCGCCGGCCTGCGCGGCGTGGCTCGCCGAAGGTGAGACCGTGATCCTGGCGATCAAGCCTTCATTCTGGTTTGTGCTGATCAAGCGATCGGCCGCCTTCTCAACCCTCGCCTTCCTGTGGCTCGCCATGGTGCTGATCGAGTACGCGGGCTGGTTCGACTTTAACCTGACGCCGATCGGCCTGGTCCTCCTGACCATCGCCGTCGCCGTGCTGCTGGTGCTCGCGATCGACCGCGCCACGCGGCTCTACCTGCTGACCGACAAACGCATCCTGCGCGTCAGCGGGATCGTGGCACGCACATCGGTCGAGATCCCGCTCTACAAGGTCACCACGGTCGTCCTGCATCGATCGCTGTCAGAACGGCTCACCGGCACCGGCAGCGTGCTCTTCACCTCGGCCGCCGCCGGCAGCGGCGGTGGCGACCTCGTCTGGTTCATCGTCGATCGGCCAGTCGCCGTTGTGCGCACGGTCCGTGAGACCCTCTCGCGCTACGGCGGTGGCGGCGAGCCGCCGGCATCCGCCGGCTCGTTCGGGGCCGCAACGTGAGCCTGCCGGGGAGCGCATCTAAACCACGCCCGATCAGGCCGATCGTTGTTGGCATCGCCGGAGGGATCGGCTCCGGCAAGAGCACCGTCGCTCGCCTGCTCGCCGCACGCGGGGCCGTGATCAGTGACTCCGACGACCAGGCCAAAGCACTGCTCCTGGAGCCGGCGATCGGCCACATCCTCGCCCGGTGGTGGGGCAAAGGGGTCCTCGGCCCCGATGGTCTCCCCGACCGCGCCAAAGTGGCTTCGATCATCTTCGCCGATCCGGCCCAGCGACAACGCCTCGAGGGGCTCATCCACCCGATCCTCAAGTCCCAGCGGGCCTCGGCCCTCCGCATTGCCGCAAGGGCCGTTCCGGCTGTTCCCATGTTCGTGATCGACGCCCCCCTTCTGTTCGAAGCCGGGATCGACAAAGAGTGCGATGCCACCTTGTATGTTGACGCCCCCCGCGCCGCTCGCCTCGCACGCCTCATCAAGAACCGCGGCTGGACCGAGCCCGACCTCACCCGGCGCGAGGCGGCCCAACTCCCCCTCTCGACAAAGCAGGCCCGCTCCACCTTTGTCATCGACAACGCGCCCGCCGGCGCGGCCGACGGCGCCGGTGACGCTGCCTCGCACCTGAGCCTCCAGATCGACGGCCTCTGGCCCCGCCTGCTCGCCAGACGCTCGCTCCGTGCCTAACGTTCACCGCAGGTCGGCCGCCGCCCGTCGCAGGGCAGTGCAGCGCAACCAGCATCCCTCCAAAATCCCGGCCGCAGCGCTCGTGCGACGCGCTCCTCCCTCTGTTGACCCTCCTCAAACGCACGCAACCAAACCAACACCCAAGGACAGCCCCCGTGACCGACAGCCAAGCACCCGCTCCCGCTCCCACACCCCGACCCGCCGGCGCTGAGGGCGCCGCTGTCGCCATGCCCGCCCAGGGCGGCGGCCCGGGAGCAAGCGGCGGCGGATTCAACCTCTACAACGGCGGCAATGGGGGCGGTGGAAGTGGAGGTGGCGGGGGACTCGGCAATCGTCGCCGCAAGAAGAAGCGCCGTGGCGGCGGCGGGCCAGACGGTGGCGGCGGTGGTGGGGGCGGGGGGGGCGGTGGAGGCGGAGGCGGGGGGCCAGCACCCAGCGGCGGTGGACACCGCCACGGCAGCGGTGCCCCCGGCGCTCCCGGCGCTGGCGGTGAGATCCGCGGCGTGCCCGGCCAGAACGGCCTACCCAGCGACGATGAGCTCGAACGCGAGGCAGCGGAGCTTGAGGCGATCGTCGCCAAGGCGAGCCCCGCCAGCTTGAAAGACACGATCACCATGACGCAGCTGCAGCGCATGGAGATCGACGAGATCCTCACGATCGCAAAGAAAGAAGGGCTGGAGAACGTCCAGCAGCTCAACAAGCAGGATGTGATCTTCAAGATCCTCAAGGCCCGTGCCGCCAAGAGCAACCTGCTCGTCGGCGACGGCACGCTTGAGATCATGCCCGACGGCTTCGGCTTCGTCCGGTCGCCTGAGAACTCCTACCTCGCCGGTCCCGACGACATCTACGTGTCACCGACCCAGATCCGCAGGCACGGGCTCAAGAAGGGGATGGTTATCCGCGGCTTCATCCGCCCCCCGAAGGAGAGCGAGAAGTACTTCGCCCTCCTGCGCGTCGATCAGGTCAACGGCTACAAGCCAAGCAAGCTCGCCGAGCGCGTGCCCTTTGAGAACCTCACGCCGCTCCACCCCGAGCAGCGCTACATCCTCGAGACCGAGCCGAGCGAGATCGAGGCCCGCGCCATCGACCTGGTCGCCCCGCTGGGCAAGGGCCAGCGAGCCCTGATTGTTGCGCCGCCGCGCACAGGCAAGACGGTGCTGCTGCAGAAGATCACCAAGGCGATCGCCAAGAACTACCCCGACGTCAAGATCATCGTGCTGCTGGTGGACGAACGCCCCGAGGAAGTGACCGACTTCCGCCGCAACACCACCAAGAACGCCAAGAACGTCGAGGTGGTCGCCAGCACGTTCGACGAGCAGGCCGCCCGCCACGTGCAGGTGGCCGAGATGGTCATCGAGAAAGCCAAGCGCATGGTCGAGTTCGGCGAGGATGTCGTCATCCTGCTCGATTCCATCACCCGCCTCGCCCGCGCGTACAACAACGAGATGCCCCACACCGGCCGCATCATGACCGGTGGTATCGACGCCGGTGCGCTGCAGCGCCCCAAGAAGTTCTTCGGCGCTGCCCGCTCGATCGAGAACGGCGGCAGCCTCACCATCATCGCCACCGCGCTGGTCGACACCGGCAGCAAGATGGACGAGGTGATCTTCGAGGAGTTCAAGGGCACCGGCAACAGCGAGCTGCACCTTGACCGCAAGCTCGTCGAGAAGCGCATCTACCCCGCCATCGACGTCGCCGCCTCCGGCACCCGCCGCGAGGAGCTGCTCATGGACAAGAAGGAACTCGAGCTGGTTTACCGACTGCGCAAGGTCCTCAGCGACATGAACGTGGTCGAGGCTATGGAGCTGCTCAAGACCCGCCTGGCCAAGAACAAGACCAACGCCGAGTTCCTCATGTCGATGGCCATGGCCTGACAGCCCACGGCATCACTGCACCAGCATGTGCGATGCGCCTCCGGCACGCAGCGGGTCGCCGTCGGTGGTCGTTCTTGCCAGCACCACGATGTCCGTCCCATCTTCTCCCACATCCGTCAGCGGCAGCGTGATGCGCGTCGGCGCGCCCGGCATGTCAGGCGTCATGCCCAGCGCCTGCTGCGACACAACCTCGCCCTCGCCGTTGAACACCGCCGCGTACCAGTAGATGCTCACCGGCGCTGTGCCCGTGTGCGAGACCGTCAGCGTCACGCTCCGCCGCGCCGGCTCCATCACCGGCCCTTCGAGGATGTCAACGCGGGCCTCGGCGACGGGGTTGTTGGGCCGGCGCCCGTTGCACCAGCCGTTCTTGCCCACCGCCCCCGAGAGGCACTGATCGAACGCGTTCTTCATCGTGTCGCGCTCGGGGTCGCCCGACAGCACAGGCACGCCGGGGCTGAACTTGGTCCGGCACTCCTTGATGTCCAGCACCAGCTGCTCCAGGCACGTCCACGCGCGAGCCCCCACCGGCGCATCGGGCGTGGTGGTCGGTGCGCTCGCCGCTGGCACCTGGCTGAGGCAGCTGTGGAAGGCCGATGAGGCGCCAGACAGCGCAGCGCGGCGCTGGGCCACCACGATGCGGTCGCTCCCCTCAAAGTCGTGCTGGCACGCGCCGATGTTGATGAAGAAGTCGCGCCAGCAGTCGGTCGCCGTCGGCTTGGGCGGAGGAGGGGGTGGGGGGGGCGGAGTGGCGGGCGGCTGCGCGCTGCGGCCCAGGCCCGGCCGCGAAACGGCCGAGGGCTCCGCTGCGCTCAGAGAACAGACAAGACCGAACGCCAGAAGTGCCTTGAGCATCGGTCAACCTCCTTCGGCAGCGCTTCCTTGCGCTGGCCGCCAGCAGCCCAGTATAGAGCCGATCGCCCAGAACGCAAGCCGCCCCGTCCATTCCTCAATCGCTCAGGGCGCATCGGGCGCGGCCGTCTGCCGCACCACCCGCCGCAGCTCCGCGAGCGAGCCCGCATCCGCCGGCCCGCGCTTCGACCAGTAGACCCGCCCCGCCCGGTCCACCAGCCCGACCCAGATGCGGTTGCCGCCGTCGATCCCCGCCAGCTCGCGGAACCGCGCGGTATCGAGGTAGAGTGTGACCGTCCGCTCGCGCGCGGCGAACGCCGGGATGCCGCTGCGCATCCCCGAATCCAGGAACCACTTAAACAGCGGCCCGCCGTTGCGGACCGTCGGCAGCTCGTAGTACTCCACGTTGGCGTGGTCGGCGGCGATCTCCCGCGCGGCCGGCAGCCACGTGTCCACATCCTCCTGGTGCTCGCGCAGGAAGGCGACCATCAGGATGTTGTACGGCGCATCGAGCCCCGCAGGAATCTCGATGCGGCGCTTGTTCAGGCTGTCGCCCGCGGTGGTCGGGAAGAGCGGCGCGGCGGGGTCGAACGGCTCGCCCGACAGCGGCGAG
>JAUXUZ010000178.1 GCA_030680655.1 Phycisphaerales bacterium | reverse complement strand
CACCGCCAGCCGCGGCGGCGGTCCCGGCGGCCAGCACCGCAACAAGGTGAGCACGCTCATCACCCTCACCCACCGCCCCACCGGCCAGCAGGCCCACGCCGGTGAGCGGCGATCCCAGAGCGAAAACAAGTCCGTCGCCCTCCGCAGGCTTCGTCTCACACTCGCTGTACACATCCGCACGCCCGCTCCACCCGCACCCACACTGCGCGGCGCCACGTTTGAGAAGTTCATCGAGTCGCTCGACGCTGCCATCAGCCCCGCGGGCAAGCCGGGCGAGCAGAACTCCGCGCTGTGGCGCTCCCGCGTCGGCGGCTCGCGCGGCGGTGAAGCAGGCCGCATCGCCTGCAACCCCGACCACCACGACTACCCCGCCCTCCTGGCCGAAGCCCTCGACACCATCGCCGACAGCGGGGAGGGGGGGTGGGAACCCAAACCCGCCGCCGAGCGACTCGGCATCACCACCAGCCAGCTCATCAAGCTCGTCAAAGACCATCCCCCCGCGCTGGTGGAGTGGAACGCCCAGCGCGCCAAGCGCAGCGCCCACCCGCTTAAATAAAAGCCTTGTGCGTAAGCACAAGTCCCACCCACGAGCCCTGTGCGGAAGCACAGGGACATCCAACCGCAACGCCAAAGGTCCTCACGCACGCATCCCACACCCATCCCCGTGCTCCCGCACGGGGCTCGTTTCGACGACCACCAATCGCCACCTGCTCGCTTTCTCTGCCACTTCCCCCTTCCTACCCCTGCTCCCCCCGCCGCGCATACGTCATCGCACTGAAATCCAAGTCCTCCACCGGCGCACCAAGCTGCCGCATCATCGCCATCACCTGCGAACGGTGGTGCACCTCGTGCAGCGCAAGCTGCGTGAAGATCTCGCCCGGCGTAGCCGTGATCGTCCACGCCGGCCCCTTCTCACCCTCGTCAAGCAGAGCCGTGTAACTGATCTTCCGCCCCCAATCCCGCTCACCCGCCAGCACGCGCTGCGTCCGCACGCGCTGCTCATCCCAGAACGCCCGGATCACCTCAAGCGCGGGCGGATGCTCGTACTGGTGCGGCCACTCCTTGTACACCGGCACCGCCTCCCCGGCGATGCGCCGGATATAGAACCACTCCGCCAGCACGGTGTGCGTCAGCGTCGCCGCGACGCTCCCCAGCCCGATCGGGAACACCTGCACAAGCTGCCCGGGCGTGAGCGCCGCGGCCTTGTCCATCACACGGTCACGGGCCAGCACCAGGTACGCATAGAGAGCCAGCGGGTCGGTCATGGTGAATTGAAGGAGCGCCTCTTCGCCCGGAGGGCACGCGTCGGTTGCCACGGGCTGTCAGGCGCAGCCGCAAGCCCGTGGTCATCGCGCCCCTTATGACCCCTCCGGCCCGGCAGGACCGACGCAACCGCAGACCTCATCGGCCCTGCCGCGCCCGGTCATTCAGCGGCCACCCACCACGGGCTTCCCGCAGAGCCGGGCGGCCCGTGGCAAACGACATCGGCCCTCCGGGCCAAACACCAGAGACTTGCCGCGTTCGTGTAGACTCACACACGCAAGCCATGAACACGCCTCGCCGCCCCATCAAGCCCCCGCGCATCGGCCGCAAGCGCAGGGCGCTGGGCTGGACGCTCCTCACCCTCGGGCTGCTTGTGGCGGGGGTGTGGGTGGCGAGCGGGTGGTGGCAAATCTCATTCGAGAAGATCGATGGCGAGAGATTCAATGTACTTTCTGGAGAACTCCACATTTGCACCGACACCTGGGTGTGCGCGAACATCGATGGCGACCAGGAGGAACGGGGATGGTCCATCGAGCCACGCATGGAAGGATGGAAGATTTGGTACGGGTGGGACGCACAAGTAGGTACGTCTGTAGCGCGAGGCGGCGGATTGTCAGTGTCGCCCAGCGTGCTCGATCGGGGTTTCTTTCAATGGCGTAGTGACTTCTTCACTCATCGGCTCGTTGTCCTCTGGCCCATCCCCCTCCTCCTCTGGACCCCCGCCGCGCTGCTCCTCCGCTACGGATACCTCGCGCGGCGGCGGGCGATCACCGGCAAGTGTAAGAAGTGCGGCTACGACTTCGCGGGGCTTGCGGCTGAGGCTCCGTGCCCCGAGTGCGGCAAGACAAGAACAGCATAAGTGAAGCCTGACGCAACGGACCTGCCTTGAACCGCGACGCGGTTCCAGGAAATAGCCGGGGGCAACGCCCCCGGTAGACGCGCGGCCAACCCGTACCGCGACAGCGGTACAACTGTTTGGCCACCGCGGACAACCGGCACCCGCACCGAGTTCTCAAGGCTTCCTGAACCGACCCTCTGCTCCCTCACGGGGGGGCTCGTGTGCGTCCTGCTACCAGCACCGCGCCCGCCCCCACAGTTATCAAAGAAACGGCCTTCTCTCCCTGCGTCCAAAGGAATCCGGCGTGCCGCCTGCGGCCTGCGGCAGCAAGGAAGGGGGATTCGTTGTTCGCGATCCGGGGGTGTCGGCGGAGGAACCGCCTCAACCCCCGGCTATTTTGTGGAACCGCTCCGCGGTGCAAGGCAACGGGCCGCGTGCTCGTCCTGTGCTCGCGCTTACCCGTCCCTCCCGCGACCCCAGTTCCCTGATTTCCAGCCCCCTGACCCCACGTCCATCCAGATGGGTCCCTGACAGAGCCCTTGCCCCCTCACATTCACCCGCATAAACTACTTCTCGATATTCTGGTTACGGTGTCGTCAAAGGACTGAATTTTTTATGACCACACGCCGTCATCATGCTCGCTGATCACCAGGCCATCACGCCTGCGCGGTCATGCCTTTTCCGGAAGCTCGGATGCTCCGGAGAGGGTGCCGGTTTTCTTCCCGCCGCGGAGGGCCCAATGGCCTGACGCGGAAAAGAAAACCTGCGAGCGCTGGTTCCACCGATCCTTCAAGGTCGGCACCCAGCAGATGACGGCCACGGACAACACCCGTGGCCGCTCGCGTTTTGCCCCCGCCTTGTGCCCCTTGCCTCGCTCTTCCTGATCCCTCGATGCCTTGATCCCTCGGTGCCTTCCCTCCCGTCCCAAAACTCAACAACCCGGAAACACATCCCATGGCCAAAGCTGAACCCGCCGCACCCGCAATCAACACCGCCGAGATGATGCGCATCCTCGACTCGATCGCCCGTGACCGCAAGATCGACAAGAACATCCTCATCGCCAACCTCGAGCTGGCGATGGCCTCCGCCGCGCGCAAGCACTACAACACCCTCGACACCGAGGAGTTCCGCTGCGAGATCGACCGCATCACCGGCGCGATCAACATCTACCGGCACAACGAGCTCATCTCCCTCGAGCCCGCCGCCCTCGGCCGCATCGCCGCCCAGACCTTCAAGCAGGTCATGATCCAGCGCAACCGCGACGACGAGCGCACCAGCCTCCTGGACGAATACTCCAAGCGCATCGGCGACATCGTCACCGGCGTCGTCCAGCGCTACGACGGCGGCAGCCTCGTGATCACCCTCGACCGCGCCGAGGCCTTCATGCCCCGCAGCGAGCAGATCCCCGGCGAGCAGTTCAGCCCCGGCGACCGCGTCCGCTGCCTCTGCCTGGATGTCCGCGACGCCGGCAGCCAGGTCAAGATCGTGCTCTCACGCGCCAACCCCGACTTCATCAAGCGCCTCTTCGAGGTCGAGGTCCCCGAGGTCGCCGACAAGATCATCGAGGTCAAGGCCATGGCCCGCGAGCCCGGCTACCGCACCAAGGTCGCCGTCGCATCCGTTGACAGCAAGGTCGATCCCGTCGGCGCCTGCGTCGGCGTCCGCGGCTCGCGAATCAAGAACATCGTTGACGAGCTCAACGGCGAGAAGATCGACATCGTCCGCTGGAACGAGAGCAGCCAGATCCTCATCGGCAACGCCCTCAAGCCCGCCGAGGTCAACGAGATCAGCCTGTGCCTGGAGCTCGGACGCGCCACCGTCGTCGTCCGCGACGACCAGCTCAGCCTCGCGATCGGCAAGCGCGGCCAGAACGTCCGCCTCGCCGCCCGCCTCACCGGCTGGGATGTTGACATCCTTACCCCCGACGAGTTCAACAAGGGCCTCGAGACGATGGGCGCCACGCTCACCACCGTCCCGGGCATCACCGAAGAGATGGCCGACCGTCTCGCCGCCCTGGGCATGGTCAGTGTCTTCGACATCGAAGAAGTCGGCGCTGACGTGCTGGTCAATGAGCTCGGCCTCGACCCCGCGACCGCGCAGGCGGCCGTCGAGGCCGCCGGCATCAAGGCCAAGGAAGTCGCGATCATCCAGCAGAAGGAGAAGGAAGAGAAGGACCGCGCCAAGCGCGACCTGTTCGACTCAACCAACCGCCTCCTCGAAGCCGGCGCCTCACCCCTGGCCGACGGCACCACCCCGCCGCCGGCGGTCGAACAGTCCGACGAAGCCCGCGCCGCCGACATCCTCGGCGGCTGACCGCGTGGAGCAGGTTTCCAACCTGCTCTCGGCTGATCGTGGAGCAGGTTTCAAACCTGCTCTCAACAAAGTCCCCCCCGCCGCCCCGGTCACCACCGCGGCGACGGCTTCCTGAATCGCTCCCTTGTTTCTTCCACTCACCTCGGAGTCTCGCTTGGCCAGCAAACGCATCAGCGACATCGCGAAAGAAATCGGCGTCGCCAGCAAACTGATCATCCAGAAATGCGTCGACGAGGGCGTCCCCGCCGACAAGGTCAAGAGCCACGCCAGCGTGGTCTCGGCCGGTCTGGAAGCCTCCATCCGTGAGTGGTTCAGCACGGGCGCTGTCGCCACGGCCGTTGAGACCAAGCAGCACGTAGATGTTGACGCCGCCCGCAGCGCCAACCACCCACGCAAGCGCACCAGCGCCAAGGGTGAAGGTGACCACCACGACGAAGGCCACGACGCCGGGACCGATTCAACCACCGCCACGGTGCCGCACGTCACCCCGTCTATCCCCACCGGGCACGCGCACACCGCCCCCTCGGCGCACACCGGCTCACCGGTCGTCGTACCCCACAAGCCCACCAGCGTCCCCGAGCCGCGCACCGTTGACGCTCACGCCACCGCCCACCCCGCTGCCAGCGCCCCCGCTGCGCCCGCGGCACCCGGCACCACGCAAACGCCACCGGCCGCGCCCGGCGCGCCAACGGGCACAACGCCCGGAACGCCGCCCGCCACCCCGAACCAGTCCCACCTGCCCGTCGGTCTGCGCACCGGCTTCCGCGTTGCGCCGATGAACGTGCCGACGCGCCCGACCAACGTCCAGCAGGTCGGTCAGGCGATGGGCGTCAAGGCCAAGGTCACCCTCGCCGGCCCCAAGGTCGTGCGCATCGAAGCCCCCGAGCAGATGCCCGAGCGTCGCCCCCCCCGCACCGGCGGGCCCGGCGGCTACAGCGGCAGCTCACCCGGCATGCGGACGGGCACAGGCGCCCGCCCCCCTGGCGGCGGAGACGACCCCACCCGTCGCAACCTGCGGCGCGGCCCCTCGCGCCCCGGTCAGGGCGGCCCGGCCGTTCCCCCCAAGCGCAAGATCCGCGACCCCAAGAACGACACCTCCACCGAAGGCCGCACCGGCTTCACCGAGGCAGACCTTGCCGAGCGTGAAGAGCGGTTGGCACGCTCGTCGGGCCTGCTCAAGCAGCGCCGGCGCGAGGCCAAGGCACGCCTGGATGCGCAGGGCCGCCAGATCGAAGAGTTCGAGGGCCGCGTCGAGATCGTCGCCCCGTTCACGATCAAGGAACTCGCCGCCGCGTCGGGCATCAAGGGCGCCGACGTCATCAAGAAGCTCTTCATGCAGGGCGTGATGGCGACGATCAACACCGCGATCGATCCCGTCAAGGCTCAGGAGATCATGATCGACTTCGATATCGAGCTGGTGGTCATCCAGGCCAAGACCGCCGAGCAGGAAGTCGAGAGCCAGTTCACCGACCGCAAGATGATCGACGAGCGCCCCCGCTCGCCCATCGTCACCATCATGGGCCACGTCGACCACGGCAAGACCAGCCTGCTCGACGCCATTCGCAAGGCCAAGGTCGCCGAGGGCGAGGCCGGCGGCATCACCCAGAAGACCAGCGCGTTCAAGGTCCCCGTTGAGGTCAACGGCGTTACCAAGTCGGTCGTGTTTATCGACACCCCCGGCCACGAGGCGTTCACCGAGATGCGTGCCCGCGGCGCCAACGTGACCGACGCCATCGTGCTCGTCGTCGGCGCGCCCGAGGGCGTCATGCCCCAGACCGTCGAATCGATCAACCACGCCAAGGCCGCCGGCGCGCCGATCATCGTCGCCCTCAACAAGATCGACTCGCCCCAGGCCACCGAGAACCAGATCCAGAAGGTCTACGGTCAGCTCGCCGAGCACAACCTCTCGCCCACCCAGTGGGGCGGCAGCACCGAGGTCATCCACACCAGCGCCCTCAAGGGCACCGGCATCAAGGAACTCCTCGAGATCCTCGAGCTGCAGGCCGAGATCCTCCAGCTCAAGGCCGACTTCCAGGGCAACGCCCGCGGCCGGGTCATCGAGGCCGGCCAGCTCGAAGGCCGCGGCCCGATCGCGACCATCATGGTGCAAGATGGCGAGCTCAAGGTCGGTGACTTCATCGTCGTCGGCCGCGCGTTCGGCCGCGTCCGCGACATCACCGACGACCAGGGCAAGCGGATCAAGATCGTCGGCCCCAGCACCCCGGTGCAAGTCAGCGGCATCGACGAGATCCCCAACGCCGGCGACGCGTTCTTCGTCACCAGCTCGCTCAAGCAGGCCGAAGAGGCCGCCGAGCAGCGCCGCATCCGCGACCGCGAGACGTCGCTCCACCAGCCCAAGGTCACCCTCGACGGTCTCTTCAGCCAGATGAAGGACGCCAGCGTCAAGGAGATCCTCATCGTCCTCAAGGCCGATGTGCAAGGCAGCGTCGACGTCATCAAGAACCAGATCGAGAAGCTCTCGACCGCCGAGGTCAAGGTGCGCGTGCTCCACTCCGCCGTCGGCGGCATCCAGGAGAGCGACATCGTCCTCGCCCATGCGTCGAGCGCCGTCGTCGTCGGCTTCAACGTCATCCCCTCCGGCAAGGCCCGCAGCGAGGCCGACCGCAAGAGCGTCGAGGTCCGCACCTACCAGGTCATCTACGACATCGTCGACGACGTCAAGAAGGCCGCCAGCGGCCTCCTTGAGCCCGAGATCCGCCAGGAGGTCCTCGGCCACGCCGACGTCCGCCAGGTCTTCAAGGTTACCAAGGTCGGCACCATCGCCGGCTGCTACGTCACCGACGGCTCGTTCCTGCGTGACGCGCTCATCCGCGTCACCCGCAACGGCATCGTCATCGAGCAGGACCGCGTCCTGGAGCAGCTCAAGCGCTTCAAGGACGACGCCAAAGAGGTCAAGATGGGCATGGAGTGCGGCATGAAGATCGTCGGCTACGACGACATCAAGCAGGGCGACGTGCTCGAGTGCTACAAGAAGGTCGAGATCAAGCGGACGCTGTAAGAAGAGGGCAGTCGGCAAAGGGCAATCGGCAACCGTAAGACACAGGTCGTCTTCCGCCGATTGCCGCTTGCCGAGTCCCGATTGCCATGTATATCGCCCTCCTCCAGTTCGAGATCGAAGTCCCCGGCGCCGAGTCCCTCAAGGACAAGCGACGCGTGGTCAGCTCGGTGAAGGACAAGCTCCACCGCGAGCATCAGTGCAGCGTCGCCGAGGTCGGCAACCAGGAGAACGCGTCGCTGGCGGTGATGGCCCTGGCCATCGTCGGCAGCGACCGCAAGCACCTCCGCTCGGTGATCGACTCGATCGAGCACAAGCTCCGCTCGCTGCCAGAGGGCCGCCTGGGCGCGATGGAGCACCAGATGCTCTCAGCCCAGGAAATCGCCGAGCAAGCCGGGGCAGGCGGCGACCTTGAGTCCGGGCCCGTATGGTCAGACTCGGAACTCGACGCCATCGACACCGGCGATTCCCCCCCCGTGCCACCGATCACCGGTTCCTCCGGTGATCGGTGCTCCGGGAGGACCGACGGATTAACCAACTCCCAGGAACACGCCGCTTGAGCCACCACCACGAAAAAGCGACCTCCGAGCTCCTCCGCGCCGTTCAGAAGGTGCTCGTGCAGGGCCTGCAGGACCCGCGCGCCGAGGGGTCGCTGATCACCGTGACCTCCGTTCACCTCTCTCCCGACGGGCACAACGCCACCGTCGCCGTCTCGGTGCTGCCGGAGAAGAACGAGAGCAAGGTCCGCGGCGCGCTTGAGCACTCCAGGGCCTACATCCGGCGCGAGGCGGCCGAGCTGCTGGCCCTCAAGTTCATGCCGCAGCTCTCCTTCGTGATCGACCGCAGCTTCAAGAAGCAGGCCGAGGTGCTCCAGGCCCTCAGCAAGGTCGCCGCCGAACGCGAGAAGTCGGCCGCGCAGGGAGACCAACCGCCCGCCGCCGAGCAGGAGCCGCCCCATGGCAAGCCCTGACAAGGCCCGGCTGCTCACCCAGATGCTCGACCGCCTTCGCGCCAAGGTCAAGCCCGCCGCGATCACTGGCGCACACACAAGCGACGAGGCCACGCAGGCCTCAGACGCGGCCGACGCCGCCGGCCCCGACATCTACCACGCCGACACCATGCTCCGCGAGTTCGTGCGGTCGTTCCTGATCTGGGAGTGCACCACCGCCCGCGCCGATGCGGCGCTGAAGAAGATCGCCTCCGCCGTCGTTGACGTCAACGAGTTCCGCGTCTGCCTGCCAGTCGAGATGGCCTCGATCATCGGGCCCACCTACCCGAAGGTCGAAGATCGCGTGCTCGGGCTCCGCGCTGCGCTGACGCAGATCTTCAAGGTCGAGAACCGGCTTCGCCTGGGGCACCTGCCCGCCATGAGCAAGAAGTCGGCGAGCGCGTACCTGGCCAACCTCACCCACGCGCCGGCGTTTGTAACAGACCGCGTTGCGCTGCTCTGCTGCAACATCCACACCGTCCCCGTTGACTCGCGGATCGCCGCCGTGCTTGAGAAGGCGAAGGTCATCGACAAGGGCACAAGCCCCGCCGATGCTTCATCGGCCGTCGGCCGGCTCGTCAAGGCGGGCGATGCCCGCGACGCATACGCCCTGCTCCAGGGCGCGGCCGACCTGCTCCCCGTCACGCCGACGCGCGTCCCCAAGGCCGCCCCCGCCAAGACGCCGACCGCCAAGCCGCGCGCGCAGCGCGGCGGGCCCCGCAAGGCCAAATAGCCGCCCGCCCACAATCGTCCCTCGCTCCTTCGACCGCAACGACCACGTACGGAACGCTGCCATGGCCGGCCACAACAAATGGAGCAAAATCCGGCACCGCAAAGCGATCGTTGACAAGCGACGCAGCAAGGCGTGGACGATGTGCAGCCGCGCGATCATCGTCGCCGCCCGTCAGGGCGGCCCCGACCCAACCTTCAACTTCCCCCTCCGCACCGCGCTGGAAGAAGCCAAGTACCACAACGTCCCCAACGACAACATCGACCGCGCCATCAAGAAGGGCGCCGGCGGCGGCGACACCGAGAACTACGAGCCGGTGCGCTACGAGGGGTACGGGCCCGGCGGCGTCGCGATCATCGTCGATGCCTTCACCAACAACCGCGCCCGCACCGCGGGCGACGTCCGCCTCAGCTTCGCCCGCAGCGAGTGCAAGATGGGCGTTAGCGGCGCAGTCGCCCACCAGTTCGAGCACAAGGGCGTGATCACCGTCTCCGCCGGCACGCTCACCGAAGACCAGATCATCGAGCTCGCCCTCGAAGCCGGCGCCGACGACGTTAAGCCGGGCGACCCGGTGACCGACGACGAGCCCGCGACCTGGCTGGTGCTCACCGACCCCGTCAAGTTCCTGCTCGTGCGCGAGGCCCTGAAGACCGCCGGCCTCAGCGTCACCGAGTCGGAGCTCGACATGCTCCCCCTCAACACCGTCACGGTCACCGGCCCGACGGTGAAGGACCTCCTGTATCTCATCGAAGAGCTCGAAGAGAACGAAGACGTCAAAAAGGTGTACACCAACGCCGACATCCCCGAGAGCGACCTCGCCTCGCTTGAGTAGGCGGGGCTACGCGCCGTCGGCGGCGTTCCACTCGTTCACGGCGTCGCGGGCGGCCTCGACCGGGTCGGAACGGTCGCGCGTGTCAACAACCACGTGCTCCAGTTCGGTCACCGTCCGCAGCACGGCCTTGTAGGCGGGAACGTCCAGCTTGCCGTGCCCAACCACCATCCGCTCGCGCGATGATGCGTCGGTCAGCCGGGCGTCGTTGATCAGATGGGCGAGCATCGCAGCGGTGCCGGCGACGTCCCGCCCCGAGAGGATGTCAACCGCCGGGTCGAACCCGATGCCCAGCACCGTCCCGCCCGCGGCCTCCGCCCGGTTGTGGTCGGCGAGCACGACGCCCGACCGCATCGCGGCTGAAACGAGCACGCTCACCAGTTCGCGCGAGACCTGAGCCGGCAGGCCGAAACTGACACTCGGCTTGCCGCTCCCCTCAACCAGACGTGCCAGCTCACCGGCGAGCCCGCACGCCTGCTCGACCGCCTCGACGGCGCGGTCAACGTGCTGCGTGCTTGCAAAGTGAGACTCGGGGACCCACATGTCGATCCCCGTGAAGGTGAGCCCGTTGCGGCGCAGCGTCGCCGCGATGTCGCGCCTCCCCGACCGGTCAAGCTCGCGCGCCCGCATCCCCGGCTCGGTGCCGTCGAGCTGCACGGCGGCGCACCCCACCACACGCGCGGTGTTCAGGCCCGCCTGAAATGAGGCCGCCGGAGCGAGGTGCCCGTTGCGGAGTCCAGCGAGCGTGAGTGAGCAGGCGATCGGGCGGAACACGGCGGCATTCTTGGCACCCTGGCTGTCGGGCGTTCCCACCACTTTCGGCGTGCACCACCCCTGCGGCGTGGTAGCGCAACGCGGTCATTTTGCCAGGACGCGTTCTGACGGGTCGGGTGGTGCTGTGGGCCCTCCCGGACACCCCCCGCTCATATCGAAGCCACGGGCGTTTGGCGCGCCGGACGCTCACCGGCCGGCTTTGAACATCGCGCGGAGCGCATCGAGCACATCCTCGCGCTCGTTCACCCGCGCCAGGGCCACCTTTGCCGCGTCGCTCGCCTCGTCAGCCCCTTCGGGGAACGCGTCGCGCAGTACTTGGTAGAACTGGCCCGAGCCGTACGCGCTCTTGACCTGCACGTACCCGAACTGGTTGACGACCGGCAGCAGGTCGTTGCGGAGCAGGTCGACGCAGGCGCGGTTGTCGGTGTCTGAGGCGTTGTCACCGTCGGAGAAGTGGAACAGGTAGGTGTTCCAATCGGCCGGGTCGAAGTGCCCGTGCAGGAGTTCCTTGCACTTCTCCAGCGCGCTGCTGATCTTCGTGCCGCCGTCTTCGCGCAGCGAGAAGAACGTCTTGCGGTCGACAACCTTCGCGCTCACGTCGTGCACGATGAACCGCGACTCGAACCCCTTGTAGTTGCGGCGCAGCCACGAGTCGATCCAGAACGCCTGCAGGCGTACCAGTTCCTTCTGCTCGCTCCCCATCGAGCCGGAGACGTCCATCATGTAGACGGCCAGCGCGTTGCTGTGCGGCTCTTTCACCTCGGTCCACGAGCGGTAGCGCAGGTCGTTCTTCACCGGCACGATGATCGGGTTGTCGGGGTCGTAGTCGCCAAGCGCCAGCTGGCGGCGCAGCGCCTCGCGGTAGGTGCGCTTGAAGTGGCGCAGCGAGTTGGGCCCGGTCGGGCGGACGCCGTTGTAGCGGTCCTTCACCGTCGTGATGTTGTGCTTGCCCTTGGGGACGATCCGCGGCAGCTTGAGCTCCTCGCCGAGGATGTCGGCGAGCTCCTCGATCGTCACCGAGACCTCCATCAGGTGCCGCCCCTCGGCGTCGCCGGTGCGCCCCTTGCCCGACTCCGTTCCACCCTCGCCATCGCCGTCGCCCATCCCCACCTGCCCGGAGTTGTCGCCGTAGCGGAACGTGGGCGTGTCGATATTGTGGACCGGGATCGAGACGGCCCGCCCGCCCTCCTGGCCGATCATCTCGTCGCGCGCGATGAAGCGCCGAAGGTCCTTGCGGATCGTCCCCTTGACGATCTGGCGGAACCGGCCGTGGTCCTGTTCGATGCGGCTGATCATCGCACAGCGCTCCTGCCCCCACCCTCCTATGCGCAGGATCGGGAGCCTTGGATGCATCGGTTATCGCGGGGAGCGCCTCAGCGTCCGCTGGGGGTTATCACCGGCTGAGCGCGTTCGGCACGCCGCACGGCCCGGAAAACCCACCACGTGCACACCAATCCCACCGGCAGCGAAACCGCCAGCTCGGCCGCCCGGTTGAGCAAATCGGCCGTCAGGCCCGTCACCGGGTTGACGGTGGTTGACGCCGCCGCTGGGCGCAGGCTCGGCAGGAACGTTCCCGCGAGCCCGACCGCCCACTCGCGCGGGCCCAGCTGTACCGGCAGCAGCTGCACAAGCTGGCTCACCGCCGCGACAGCCGCCGCCTCCGTCAGCGTGATGGGGATGCCGATGACCGAGAAGGCAAGCCAGTAGCGTGCGATCCAGACAAGGTAGTCGGCGTAGCGCATCGCCACCGCGAAGGTGAAGCGCCAGGGCGTCATCGGGCCCGTGCCGACGGGCCGGGAGCCGTGCTGCAGCCAGGCGACAGAGAGGATCATCGCCAGCGTCGCGGCGGCGCCGAAGATGAGCAGGCGCGGGGTATAGGCGACTGAGAGTTCCTGCGGGAGGATGCTCCCACCCAGGAACGTGGCGCCGATCAGCAGGAGCGCCAGCGCGATGGCCACACCGTTGGCGGCGATGCCCATCATGATCACCATGACGCAGTCCTTGATGTTCATGCGGTTGACGAGCTTGTGGTAGGCGACGCGCCCCATCAGCCCGGGGCGGCCGGGGATGATGTTGAGCAGCCACGCCGAACCGATGAGCGCCGTCATCTCGCCCAGCCGCACGCGCGCGCAGTGGTTGGTCAGCGCGTGGAAGAGGAGCGTGACGATCAGCCAGTTGGCCACCGGCAGCGTCACGACCGCGACGATCTGCCACGCGGGTGCCGACTTGAGCGAGGCCCACGCGTTGCTCAGCAGGTCTTTCTGGCCGATCACCAGGTAGACCGCCAGGGCCAGCAGCAGCAGCCCGATGACCTGCAGCCACGGCACCACGCGCCGGCGCAGCATCACGATGAAGCCCTCTCTTCCGCTCGGGGGCTTCGTCTGGGTGGATCGGGGAGCGCTGTTCACGGCTTGGGTTGCGCCCCGGGAGTTCCGGCGGGTGGCTCGGCCGGCTTTGCGCCCGCGCTGCCGACGCGTGAGAAGAGCGGCAGGTCGGCCGCGAGGCGTGCTTCGATCGCTTTCACAGCCTCTTGCACGCCGGGATCCGGGAAGGCCTGGAACTTCCGCAGCAACGGCGAGGCGACGTTATCGACGCGTGTGAGCAGGGCCGCGCGAGCGACAACCGGATCGGCCTCGTCGAGTTGATCGACCAGACGCTCAAGCTCAACCGCCGGCGCAGCCTGCAGGCTCGTCGGGGTCAGGAGCAGGATCGCCACGCGCTCGGCCGGCGTCGCTGTCCGGTACCGTTCGCCGATAGCGCCGACAAGATCGCGGGCCTGCTGGAGTGTCAACGGCCGGTCGATCGCGATCAGGTGCAGGCGGGCGCGGAGCAGCGCGAGGGCAAGGTCCGCGTCCTGCAGCGACGCGATCTCGGCGGTCAGTCGGGCGACATCGCCCATCGTGACGCTCGCACGCCCGAGCGGTTCTGCCTCGATCATCGTTCCAAACGGGCCCGCCTTCGGCGCACCGTCAACGATCTGAAAGCCCTGGATGACGGTGAGGCGCAGGCGGGCCGTCTTGCTCAGCGCGTTCTGAATGCTCCAGCCGCCAAGGCCGGGGTCGGCCCACACGGGGAACGAGACCGACTCACGCGGCAGCAGGCGGAGCCGCCCGCCGAGCGAGGCGACCTCCGACTTGCCCAGTTCTGGCGCACGGGCGCCGCCGCTATCGACCGACGAGATGATCAGCAGCTGGTCGTCGATCGCCTGCCCGGGTCCGATCGCCAGCGGCACCGGCGTGTTGTTGGTGACCTTGATCGTCACGATCGCCGGCTCGAGCTGGGTCAACCCGCTGGAGGGGGTCACTGCACGGACCGTGATGAACCGGGACGGGTCTTTGGTGATCTCGTCGAGCCAGGAGGGGATCCCCGCGCCCATGGCGGTGAACCGCTCCGCACGCGCCGTTGCCGCGGGTGACTTGCCCTCGCTGCGGCGCCTGTAGGTGGAGAGCGCCCATGCGGACACCTGCGAGGCTGGGTCGGCCGACGCGAGGGCCGCCAGACGGTCGCCGATGGCCCGGGAGGCGGCGTTGTCGGCGGGGGGTGTGCCCTCGATATCGACCGCAAGGAGCGCCATCGCGGCGAGCGGGTCGCCCACCATCTTCTCGAACACGGCCCGGCCCGCCGCGTCGCCGGCCCGGAGCTTGCTCCAAGCCTCGATGCGCGCAATCCACTCCGGCGGCACGCCGGTGAGCGCACGGACGGCCTGCACCTGCGCCGTGATATCGCCGGGCCCGGTCACCGCCTTCAGAAAGGCAAGCTCGGCCGTTGCCCCGATCCGATCGGGGGCGTCGCGGTCCATGGAGGCGACGGTGACCTGCAAGTCGGCGAGTGAGCGGTCGACGGTTGACGTGTCACCGGCGGCGAACGCGGCCATCAGGCGGAGGCGTTCCATCGCCAGCGGGAGCCGGATCTCGTCGGGCTTGCGCAGGTTGTCGGTCGCCTTGCCTGTCGCGGAGGCGAC